>CALRSN020000017.1:0-13604 GCA_943370865.1 Bordetella parapertussis | reverse complement strand
TTGCTTCCAGGTTCCACCAGCGTTGTTGCAGGTCGTCGTTTGCTATCATAAACGCAAAGATAAGAGGAAGGGACAAGGCACAAGCGATAAGGGACCAGTGTGAAAGACCTGCCTGTAATGACAGTATCGGCTCTATAATCTTTAACCCTTCTGCCCCGATTATGTTATTTTTGCGGCAAAATTTAAAACAGATGTTGCAGTTACAGGTGCTTCGCCAAAACCCCGAAGCCGTAAAGGAAAAACTGGCCGTAAAACATTTCACTGATCTGTCATTAGTGGATACTATATTATCACTGGATGATCAGCGAAAAAAATTACAACTAGAGTTTGATAACAGCCAGGCGAAGGTGAACAGCACATCGAAGGAGATCGGCGCATTGATGGGTAAGGGGCAAAAAGAAGAAGCAGAAACTAAAAAAGGGGAAGTGGCTGCATTGAAATCTTCTTTGCAACCCATTTCCGATAAATTAGGTGAAATAGAAAAGCAATTGCAGGATGAATTGGTAAAACTGCCTAATCTTCCATCTGATAAAGTGCCTGCTGGTAAAACGCCTGCTGATAATGTAGTGGTAAGAGAAGGCGGCAGCAAACCCATGTTACCAGCGGGTGCTGTTCCGCATTGGGAGCTGATCAAGAAATATGATATTGTTGATTTTGAAACTGGTGCGAAGATCACCGGCAGTGGTTTCCCTTTGTTCAAAGGAAAGGGGGCGAAGCTGCAACGGGCATTGATCCAGTATTTTTTGGATTTTAATACGGCTGCTGGTTATACCGAATACTTACCACCCTTGATGGTGAATGCAGACACCGCTTATGGAACAGGTCAGCTGCCCGACAAAGAAGGACAGATGTACCATATGCCTGCTGATGGATTCTATATGATCCCCACCTCTGAAGTGCCGGTGACCAATATTTACAGGAATGAAATTGTAAAAGAGTCTGATTTGCCCTTAAAGATGACGGCTTATTCTCCCTGTTTCAGAAGAGAAGCCGGAAGTTTTGGCGCTGATGTAAGAGGGTTGAACCGGGTACATCAATTTGATAAAGTGGAGATCGTTCAGTTGGTTCATCCTGCCACCAGTTATGAAGTACACCAGGATATGGTGAGTCATGTAGAAAAATTATTGCAAAGCCTCGAACTGCCGTATCGCATTTTAGCTCTTTGTGGTGGAGATATGAGTTTTACTTCTGCACTTACTTACGATTTTGAAGTATACAGTGCAGCCCAGGAAAAATGGCTGGAGGTAAGTTCCGTTTCCAATTTTGAAGCCTACCAGACGAACCGGATGAAGATCCGTTTCAAAGATGTAAACGGAAAGATGCAATTACTGCATTCGCTCAACGGAAGTTCATTAGCATTGCCACGTATCGTTGCCTGCTTATTAGAAAATAACCAAACAGCAGAAGGCATAAAATTACCAGCTGTGCTTCATTCTTATTTTGGGGCAGGAGTATTGAATTAATAAATTATCAGGCGAGTAATAAAATAAAAAATGCCCCGTCACCGGGGCATTTTTATGTCATGTGAACGATTGGCTATTAAGGTTGAGCAAAGCTGTTGCGGGGTCCGCCAACGGCAAAAACGGCCAGCATTCTTGATTTCTGTCCGGCAGAGAACATATACATACAGGCATCGTCGGTGTAATCCATATAGTTCATGGTCATTTCAACAGGTGTGCCAGAGCAGGTACTCAGGTGACCTGCAGCAGGACAACCATAGTTGGCTGTGTTATGTGTAGGTGTATCACCCACCTGGTCGTTACCACAAGTGGCATCACCCCAGATATGGCGAAGGTTCATCCAGTGACCCACTTCATGTGTAGCTGTTCTTCCTTTGTTGAAGGGAGCAGCGGCTGTTCCAGTGCGGCCGGTAGCATTGTCATCAAGAACAACACCATCAGTAGCAGAAGAGCCACCAGGGAACTGGGCATAACCTAAGATACCTCCTCCCATATTGCAAACCCAGATATTGAGTTTGGTGGTAGGTGTTGTAGGTGCAATGCCTTGTGCACTTTTCTTCATAGCATCGTTAGTACTCCAGCTTGTTTTGGTGGTAGAACGTCTTTTCACCTGGTCAAGTACAAAACGAACACCAATGTTACCAGACTTTACAGAGTTGTAAGTTGATGTCAGGTTATAATCCGCATTCGTGGCTGCGAAATCTTCATTCAGCACATCAATTTGTGATTGCAATTGTGCCAGGGACACATTTTGTGCTGTTGTTCTGTACAATACATTAAAAACAACAGGGATTTCAATGACACCATTTACGAGACGGTAAGCTGCAGGATTCTCTACAACTCTTTTGGTGAAGTCTTCAATGTCATTCATGCGTTGGCGTAATGCAGGATCTTTCCTCATTTGTTCCTGCAAAATTTCATCTGCGGAACATTGTCTTTGTACAGGCGTTGTTGTTTCATCACTTGCCTGCACATCATCAGCTTTAGAAGCTGATTTGTTACAACCGGTCACTAATAAAAAACCGGCTGATAGAACCAGGAACAGTTTCTTCATAAATTTTGTTGGTTTAGTGTGTGGTAAAAAAGTGAAAACTGAATTTATTATGATTTTTTATATTCTGAACATTTGTTAGTAAAATTTTATTGCAACAAAGTAGCTATTATGCCCAACTAAGTATTTTTTCTGGTAGAAACCCTTATTGCTTTAAATTGTAAGTATGAAAACCCCATCTAAAGCGATCTCATTTGTACTTATTGTTTTGTTGTCCTGTCAGAAGAAAGCAGTACCGGTTATTACAGCACGAACTGTTGAGCCATCGGCACCTAAAACTGAAGAATTGTCTATACCTGATTTGCTGGTGGGCAAACAACTATTTACGAATCGTTGCGGCCGTTGTCATGGATTACCCGATCCTGTTCAATTCACGGAGAAAAGATGGGAGACCATCATGGTCTTAATGGCACCCAAAGCAAAACTGTCGAAGCAGGAACAGGTACATGTAACCGCATGGGTAAAAGAGAATGCGGCTAAGTAGCTTCTTTGTTTTGTAATTGTTTTATTTTCCTGTTCATCACATAAAACCAGGCGGGAGGAACTAATGATAAGATCATCATGCCAGGATAACCAGTTGGCATTTGCGGAGCATCGTCATGATGACGTAAAACCTGGTACTTACGGCTGGCCATATAATGATGATCGGAATGACGGCTTAGTTCAAATAACATCAGGCGGCCAATAATGTGGTCACTGTTCCAACTATGGACAGGAAGAGCCCGTTCATATTTTCCATCAGCCAGTTGTTTTCTTTGCAAACCATAATGCTCAATATAATTGACAGTTTCCAGCAGTAAGATGCCGATCAGTGCGGCCGCCAGGAAGTATAAGGTAATATGCCACCCGAAAACGAATGCGATTGATGTAATAAACGTCAGTTGAATCAGGTGAAATTGTATCATTTCGTTCCGAATCGAAAAGATAGGTCTTCCTTTTTTCTTTTGTTCTTCATTGGCAATATGCCAGGCGCTGAGGTAACTGAAAATGATAGTGCGGAAGTAAAATACATAGATCATCTCACCGTACCGGGCACTGCTAGGATCATCCGGCGTCGCCACTCTTTTATGATGCCCTTTATTATGCTCGGTAAAAAAATGCATATAAAGCGACGTGAGTAAAAGTGCTTTTGCTAATCCTTGTTCAAATTGATTGACCCGGTGACCGAGTTCATGTCCCACATTAATGCCAAAGGTTCCGCATAACAGGCCCATCACCCAGATACGGCCTGTAGTATCTGTTGCTGATAATTCATCTGTTTGCAGGGAACGAAGAAACATATACAGGGCGATATATTGCAATACAACGATCCCGTACAATAAAACATCATATGTTTTGTCAGCCCGGGCCAGCTCTTCCTCAGCAGCACTCAAGTTGGCAACCGACGGTTTAATGAAAAGTTCGATCAATGGAATGACTATCCAGGCATAGATCATCGGCATCCATATTTCCCACCCGGTGATCGTAAATGACCGGAATGCGCCAACATAAATGATAAGCGGGGACAGGTATTTGAAAGCCCTTATACTCATATTATTTCTAATAGTGATCCAAATGTAAAAATAAGCTGCCTTTTTTGACGTTTTAATAAAAGATAGCTGCAGCCTTTTTAAACCTGCTACCTTCATAATAGTCTGAACTAAAATTTTGTTTGCATGTCGTTGTCTAACCAATTAAAGAACCAGCACCTGTTATGGCGTGCCGGTTTCGGTCCTGCCGTTGAACAATTACCCGACCTTTCCCAATATACCCCCAAACAGTTTTACAAGGCTCTTGTGAAAGCTTCTGACCAAAACCCGGAATATATTGACGTGGCGGATGATTACCTGAAAGGTTTATTAATGGGTATTGAGGAAGTGGGCCGCCAGCAAAAAAAGGAACTGGATCCTGAGCAACGAAAAATGGCCCAGCAAAAGAACAGGGAGGGTGTCCGCAACCTGAATATGTACTGGATGCATGAAATGGTGAATACCTCCTCACAATTACGGGAGAAGATGGCTTTCTTCTGGCACGGGCATTTTGCCTGCCGCAATCTCAACGTTTTTTTCCAGCAAGGTTTACTGGATGTGATCCGCAGAAATGCGCTGGGCAATTTTGGTACCATGCTGAAAGAAGTTTCCAAAACAGCGGCAATGCTGAATTTCTTAAATAACCAGCAGAACCGGAAAGATCATCCCAATGAAAATTTTGCCCGGGAGGTAATGGAATTATTTACCCTTGGGCGTGGTAATTATACAGAGAACGATATAAAAGAGGCTGCCCGGGCCTTTACCGGCTGGAGCAGTACTATCAAAGGAGAATTTGTTTTCCGGAAATTCCAGCACGATGCAGGCAGTAAAACGGTATTAGGAAGAACCGGGAATTTTGAAGGGGGAGATGTGCTGGATATTTTATTGGAAGAAAAACAAACGGCCCGTTACATTTCGCAAAAGATCTACAAGTTCTTTGTGAATGAGAAGCCGGATACACAAAAAATAGAATGGCTGGCCGATCGTTTTTATAAAAGCGATTATGATATAGCCAAACTGATGGAAGACATTTTCACCAGTGACTGGTTTTATGAAGAAAAAAATATCGGTGCCCAGATAAAATCCCCGGTTGAGTTACTGGTAGGTATACAACGGATGCTGCCCATGAAACTGGAAAATGAAGAAGCGCTGATGTTATTGCAACGGGTATTAGGCCAGTTATTATTTTATCCGCCGAATGTGGCAGGATGGCCGGGTGGCAAAACATGGATTGACAGTTCCAGCCTGATGATGCGGATGCGGATACCCAAACTGATCAATGATGTGGATGAAATGAATGTGAGTCCCAAAGATGATGATGATAATATGATGGGTATGAAAGATGCTAATGCACAAGGCAAGAAGAAACCGGGTGCACCAGGTGGAGGAGGTTATGCTGGGATGCGCCGGCAGCAGATCAATGCGAATGTGGATTGGTCTTTATACCTGAAAGGTTTTGAAAGTGTGGAGCGGGGAAAACTGACGGATGCCATACTGGCTACTTTATTGCAAACAAAGAGCAGGGTAGGTAATGACCTGATCAAAAAATATGCAGATGAAACCGGCCGGGAAAGTTTCATTAAAACAGCTACGCTGCAAATTATGAGTACACCGGAATATCAACTCTGTTAACCCCTGCCCTGAAGGTGGAACGCAGGTGATGGTTGATAATAGAAATAAATAGATCTTAAAATACTTTTAAAAAAATAAACACATTCAGCTTTTAGGGCTGTGCGTGGTAAGCCTCCCTTTCAGGGGAGGTTTGGAGGGGCTTAATATGCTATTAAAACGAAAAGAATTTATCCAGGTTGGTTCCTTAGCTACAGCATCACTGATGCTGCCCAAATTCCTGAAGGCATTTGAAGGCCGTAGTATGGTGCCCTTGGGAAACAAAGTGGTGGTGATCTTACAACTAAGCGGGGGGAATGACGGTTTGAACACCGTGATACCGGTGAGGAATGACCTGTATTATAAAGCAAGACCAAAGTTGGGTATAGCAAAGACCAAAGCCTTGTCATTAACCGATGAAGTGGGTTTACATCCTGCATTAACTGGTTTCAAAGAGTTGTTTGATGATGGCAGTTTAGCTATTATGAACAGTGTGGGCTATCCTAATCCTGACCGCTCCCATTTCAGGAGCATGGATATCTGGCATACGGCCAGCCAGAGTAATGAATACTGGACCAATGGTTGGGTGGGCCGCTACCTCGATGCGCAATGCAAGGGTTGTGATAAACCGACACAGGCCATTGAGATTGATGATGTGCTTAGTCTAGCCCTGAAAGGAGAAAACATAAAAGGTATTGCGGTGAAAGACCCAAGACGTTTGTATGGCACAGCGAATGAAAAATTCTTCCGGGATATTATGAAGAACCATAAAGATGAAGCAGGTGAACAGCCGGTTGATTATTTATACAAAACCATGGCAGAGACTTTGTCCAGTGCCGATTATATTTTTCAGCAAAGCAAATTGCACCCGAGCAATGCCGACTATCCGAAAACAGACCTGGGCAACAGTTTAAAAACCATTGCCTCCCTGATCTATTCAGAGATCAATACTAAAGTATATTATGTTTCGCTGGGCAGTTTTGATACGCATATCAACCAGGATGCGCAGCAGCAACGTTTGTTTACCGAAATGAATGATGCGGTAAAAGTGTTTGTCAAAGACCTGAAACAGCAAAACCGTTTTGAAGACGTTATGTTGTTTACCTTCTCTGAATTTGGCAGAAGGGTAGAACAGAATGCTAGCGGAGGCACCGATCATGGCACGGCTAATAATATGTTCCTGGTGAGTGGCGGCCTGAAACAAAAAGGAATACTGAATCCATTACCCGATCTCAGCGACCTGAATGAAGGAGATCTGAAATACAAAGTAGATTTCAAGAATGTATATGCCACCGTGCTGAAGAAATGGCTGCAGGCAGATGACAAAAGCATCCTGGCCAAACAATACGACTACATGAATTTCATATAATCGTTTTGAATCCGTACACTGAAAGAAAATGCCCACTCGTCTGAGTGGGCATTTTGATATCCAATAATTTTTAAGTTAAGCTTTCTTTTTGCCGGTGGCGATTCGATATAGTACGAATCCCATCACTGCAAAGAAGGCAACTCCCAGCCATTTATAACCTTCGCCACCAAATGAGCTGGCAATTCTGTGTTCTGCATTGACTTTTCCCAATTGTGTATTGACGCTGTCAATGGATGAAAGAATGGCAACCAGAACTCCAGCTAAAGCACCTCCTGCCACCAGGCCGGTAGCAAACAGGTTTCCTTTGCCGAGATCTTCCTCCTCCGGAGCAACTTGTATGTTTTGTTTTTTCTGCCTCCATTCAACAACACCTCTTATTGCACCACCAATGAAGATGGGTAAGGTTGTAGATAGCGGCAGGTAGATACCAATAGCAAAACTCAGCGCTTTGATACCGCACAACTCCATTACAACAGCAATGAATACACCTACTAATACAAATTGCCAGTCGAGATTAAAGGAAAGAATTCCTTTAATCAATGTAGCCATCAAAGTTCCCTGTGGTGCGGGATATTTATCAGTACCGATCGCATGCTGAATACCCTGTGCTGCCATTTCAGCAGTAGGCTGATCAAGAATTTTTATTGTAGCCCCAATAGCTAATGAAGAAACGATAGCACCCACAAATAAGGCGATCTGTTGGTATTTTGGTGTGGCGCCGACAAGATATCCTGTTTTCAGGTCTTGCGAAGTTGCACCTGCATTCGCTGCAGCGATACAGATCATGCCACCAACCACTAATGCCATCGGTTCATAAACATGGCCGGTCCACTGAACAGCAATAAAGATCAGGCAGGTTCCCATCAGCGTGGCAATCGTCATCCCGGAAATTGGATTGTTGGATGAACCGATTAAACCCACGATGCGGGATGATACGGTTACAAAGAAAGCCCCGAAAACGATAACCAGTAACCCGAGTAATAATTTACTTCCTATGTTGCTGCCGGGTATTAAGGTGTTTGGAAGTAATGCGATCACTAATAAAAGTATCAGGCTTCCAATTCCTACCACTTTCATGGAAAGATCTCTTTCTGTACGGGGTATAACTGTGTTTGTATCAATCCCACTTCCTTTTTTTAATGAACCGATACTTCCCCTGAAGGAAGAAATGATCGTTGGGATTGTTTTGATTAATGTGATGAAGCCACCTGCTGCTACTGCACCGGCACCTATCTGGCGGATATAAGCCCTGTAAATGGCAGTTGACCAGTCAGCAAATCCCTGTGTTGCAGGATCCCAACCACCGGGACCGCCGGAGGTATTAATATCTTTCAGGTAACCGAGCTTAGCTAATTGTGCGGCGATGATGGCGCCGTTATCATTTAATAAACTGGCCAGTAAGGGTGTAAAAACAAACCAGCTTAATACTCCACCCGCTACCAAGACACCAGCGATCTTTGGTCCGATGATATAACCAACACCCATATACTCGGGAGTGATCTCTCCGCTGACCTTAGCTGATGGAAAGAAACGTTCTGTTTGTTTGGTCATGAAAGCGGGGGCTTCTGCTATCACATGAAAGATCTTTTGTAAGATGGCATAGGCAAATGCAAACCCTAAACCCATAAAGGCTGTTTTGGCAAAATCACCTCCTTTTTCACCTGCCTTTAAAACGGAGGCACAAGCTGTTCCTTCGGGATAGGGTAATGTTTTATGTTCTTGTACGATCAATGAACGGCGCAGCGGGATCATCATCAATGTTCCCAATACGCCACCGAAAATGGCTAATATAAGTATGGTGAAATAATTAAAGAAGTTAGCACTGCCCGATTCACTTAAGAATAAAAAACCCGGTAAGGTAAATACAACCCCGGCGGCTATACTTTCACCGGCAGAGCCTGTGGTTTGTATAATATTATTTTCAAGGATCGTGGTCTTCAGGAACTTCCTGCCCAGTGTGATGGCCAGTACAGCAATAGGAATTGAAGCTGAAACAGTCAATCCTGCTTTTAATGCTAAATAAACTGTGGAAGCGCCGAATATAATACCAAAGGCGGCACCGGTTAGAATAGACTTGACGGTGAATTCTGCCATTTGCGTTTCAGGTGACACAAAGGGCTTGAAATTATTCTGATCTGCCATACAAATTATTTTGGTAAAGGGAAGATATGAAAAAAGCTATTAGCGGTTGGCCAATAGCTTTTTATTATACTTTAAAGCGAAAAATTATTTTACGCCTTTCTCCTTCATGATCCGGTTCAGCCATTTCAGCATGGCAAAACACATGATAGTGGCCACCATCAGTAAGCCAAAATTCAACCAGAAGAAACCAGCCTTCTGATCATAATTATCCCACATCGTGGATAGCACACCGGATAATTTATTGCCAATAGATGTTGCAAGGAACCAGCCACCCATCATTAGGGAAGTAATTCGAACAGGGCTCAGCTTGGATACTAATGATAATCCCATCGGGCTTAATAATAACTCACCCACAGTAATAACGCCATAACTGCAAACCAGCCACAGCACACTTGCTTTTTCACCACCATTGTTACTGGCATATACAGCACCAACCATTACAAGGGCAGATAAGGCTGATATGAAAAGGCCGAAGGCAATTTTCGTAGCTGTTGAGGGTTCTTTATTTTTTCTGCGCATCCAGGTAAAGAAGGCAACAACCAGTGGCGTTAACAGAATAACCCAGCCCGGATTGATCGACTGACTCAAATTAGTGGCCCATAAACTGACTTCCTGTCCCTCTGCCGGTTTTTGGTCAGCAGGAATATTTTTGAAATAAACAGGATAATTTAATTCCTTCACTACTTTGCCATCCTCTTTCTGCAAGCGGAACTGTTCATCATATTTAGCTACGGACTCTTTTTGATAGGTGATCGTTTGAGCAAAATTCAGTTTGTCGAATATCTTTTGTGTTCCGCCGGTTACTTCCCGGTTAGTATAACGGTCGGCCCAGGTAGTCAAAGCTGATCCGTTTTGTTTAAAGACCGCCCAGAACATCACTACTACAGCGAATATGGCCAGTAATGCTGCAATGGGCCGCTTCTCTTCTTTTTTTGCAGAGAAGTATAACGAAGAGTAAAAATAAATAACAGGTAAGCAGGCGAAAATAAAGGCATCCGTAGAATCCGATCCAACAAGGGTGCCAGGGATTATCCAGCCTACAATACCTGCAATGACAGAAGGAACAAAAATCGTCAGCACGATCCTGGTCATTGACATATCATTCTCACTTACTCCTTTTTTTATATCATAGGCTTTGTAATGTGCTGTACCTGCAAGGAAAATGCCCACACCGAGAAACATGCCCACACCGGCCGCCAGGAACGCAGCACCCCAACCGTAAGAAATATATAAAGCAGCACCAAAGAAATTACAAATGAAAGCGCCGATATTGATGCCCATGTAAAAGATGTTATACCCATCATCTTTTTGCTGGACATATTGTGGTGTGGTATACACATTGCCAAGAAGGGTTGAGATATTAGGTTTAAAAAAGCCATTACCCAGGATGACAAGCGTCATCGATAAATAAAGCATGGGCAGATTATGTACCGACATCAGGCAATAACCCACACCCATCATCAACCCGCCCATCACTACCGATTTGCGATACCCAAGATACCGGTCTGCCAGTAAACCCCCAATAAAAGGAGTGAGAAACACCAGTGCAATGAAAGTCCCGTACAAGTCAGCCGATTCAGCTTCAGTCATAGCATAACCCGTCTTAACATCTTTCAAATACAAAGTGAAAATCCCGATCATCAGATAATACCCGAACCGTTCCCACATTTCAGAGAAAAATAAAAAGGGCAGTGCTTTAGGATGTTTCTTCCACATGGCTGAATAATTTTAATAAGGAAAGATAGGAAAAGGAACCAGAGTGTAAATAAAAAAGGTGATCCTATTGATCACCTTTTTCTAAATAGTATTTAAAATCTAAGCGGAACCCGTTTTGTCTTTTACGATTTTATCAAGCGATTTTAGGCGACTGAATATTAAAAGACCACCAAGTATGGCCGCAATAGTAATGATACCAAAGAATAATCTTTTATCTGGCATCTTATCCCAGAAACTGGCCATTACGCCAGCTACTTTGCCACCCAGCGAAGTAGAGAGGAACCACCCCCCCATCATTAGTGATGTTAACCTTGGAGGAGCCAACTTAGAAACAAACGATAATCCGATAGGGCTTAAACATATTTCACTTATTGTGAATACTCCATAAGTTAGAAATAGCCATAATGATGCAGTCTTATCTGTGTAGATGCTTGGAACAGACATAACAGCAAATACCATCACTAAAGCACTTAGTCCGGATATGATCAATGCCCAGGCAAATTTGCTGGTAGTGGAAACTGGCTTTCCTCGTCGTGCCATATAGGCGAAGAAAGCGATTAATAAAGGTGTTAGTAATACAATGAATGCAGGATTTATGGACTGGTATATTTCTGTATTGGCCAGTTTAGCTTCTCCATCCGTTGGCCATTTGTCCTTAGGAAGATTATTAAAATAAGGGTCCGGGCCCATGTTGGTTATTGGGTTGCCGGCAGAATCAGTTACCACCCGCAGGTATTCGTCTACTTTAGGAACTTCTGTGGGAGTAGTGCTGGCGGGTTGGAGCATGTAAACATAATCGGCAGGTTTTTCTAATGCGGCAGGTATTTCCCTGTCGGTATGAGACTCTGCCCATATTGTTAAGCCAGTTGAATTCTGATTATAAATCGTCCAGAAAATGATTGAGACAGTAAAAATGAATAATAGCGCACCAATTCCTTTTTTGTCTTCCGGTCCGCTTTTTTTCCAAATACTTACATAAAAATAAACCACAGGTATACAAGCAAAAATGAAAGCATCATTAGAATTTGACCCCATGAGATTTCCGGGAATAACCCAGCCTATTGCAGCAAATATGAGCATAGGCACAAAAACAGAACCCAATATCTGTTTGGTCGGCATATCCTCGGACTGCATCGGTTTTTTTACATCATATTGTTTTACATGTTTTAGTTGGAGGGCAAGCCATATCAAACCAATAATTAATCCAACACCTGCAGTTGCAAATGCATATCTCCAATCATATTTATTACGCATTATAGCTGCAACAAAATTGCAGACAAGAGCACCAATATTAATACCCATATAAAAGATATTGTAGGCATTATCTTTTAAAGGTCTTAACTCGGGGGTATTATACATATTCCCAAGAAGTGTGGAAATATTGGGTTTAAAAAAGCCATTGCCAATTATGATAAGCCCGAGAGAAATATACATACTTGTATCACCAGGTAATGTTAGACCAAGGTAACCTGCCGCCATTAAAGAACCACCCAAAAAAATTGACTTGATATAGCCTAAATATCTGTCAGCTATCAGGCCTCCAATAAAAGGAGTGAGATAAACCAAGGCTATGAATGTTCCTACTACATCTGCTCCCATTGCCCTCGACAAACCCTTGCCTCCGGTAGTCGTATTTGTTAGGTAAAGCAATAAAATACCCACCATCAGGTAATATCCAAACCGTTCCCACATTTCAGTAAGGAACAAGACAAATAATCCTCTTGGGTGCTTGCCGAGTTTTGCAGGTTGATTCATACAGTGTTTTTTAGTTTATAATCAGAGACTTGAATCGTTACTAACGGCCAAAATACAGAAAAATGACCACTCGATAATTTTCCCGGCCATCTTTTAAATATCGTACCGATATTCGCAGAGCTTTTTAACATCCGGCTATAAAACCAATTATGCGAATCCTTCTACTCGGCTCTGGTGGCAGGGAACATGCCCTTGCCTGGAAACTGAACCAAAGTGTGTGGGCCAACCCCCTCTATATCGCTCCCGGCAATCCCGGTACGGCCCAATGCGGTATCAACGTGCCGCTTGATATCAATGATTTTGATGCCGTGGCTGCTTTTTGTATCAAAGAAAAGATCGAAATGGTTTTTGTGGGGCCGGAAGAACCACTGGTGAATGGTATCTATGATTATTTCAAAGGGCATGAGCAGTTAAAAGATATTTACTTTATTGGCCCATCAAAGGAAGGGGCCAAACTGGAGGGGAGTAAGGCTTTTGCTAAAGAATTCATGATGCGGCATAAGATACCCACTGCAGCTTACCGGGAGTTCACCATTGATAATTACCAGGAAGGAGTTGACTACCTGCAGCAGCATAGCTTGCCTATTGTTATTAAGGCGGATGGATTGGCGGCCGGTAAAGGCGTGGCCATTTGCCAAAACCATGTAGAGGCCATTGCTGAGTTTGAACTGATGATCCAGCAATCCAAATTTGGTGAAGCCAGCAAGAAAGTGGTGGTGGAAGAGTTTTTGACAGGTATTGAACTCAGTGTGTTTGCCATTACCGATGGCAAAAATTATCTTGTTCTTCCAGAGGCCAAGGATTATAAACGCATTGGTGAAGGTGACACCGGTTTAAATACCGGTGGCATGGGAGCAATCAGCCCGGTTCCATTTGCAACTCCCGGTTTTATGTATAAAGTGGAAGAAAGAGTGATCAAACCCACTATTAATGGCTTGTATAAAGAAGGTATTGAATATACCGGTTTTGTTTTCTTCGGGCTCATTAGTGTAAAC
>CALRSN020000016.1:0-13607 GCA_943370865.1 Bordetella parapertussis | reverse complement strand
GCTTTACCGCATTAACTGATGAACCCATTACTGATGAACAAAAAGATCGACATCCATACGCATATCATGCCCGAACAGATGCCCAACTGGACACATAAGTTTGGTTATGGCGAATTCATTCACCTGGAACACCGCAACTGCAAAGCCTGCATGATGAAAGGTGATCAGCTCTTCCGGGAAGTGGAAGAGAATTGTTATAAAGAAGAAGTGCGGATCAAAGAAATGGATGACACCGATGTAACTATACAAGTACTTTCTACTATCCCGGTATTATTTAATTATTGGGCAAACCCTGCTGATGGATTGGAAACGTCCCGGTTCCTGAATGATCATATTGCTGAAACCGTAAGCAAAAACCGGGAGCGGTTCATTGGCCTGGGTACAGTTCCGTTACAGGATATTGATCTTGCTATAAAAGAAATGGAACGCTGTGTAAAAGAATTGCAGATACCCGGACTGGAGATCGGCTCCAATATCAATGGAAAGAATTTATCATCCAAAGATTTCTTCCCTTTTTATGAGGCAGCAGAGCAACTCGGTTGTGCCATTTTTGTACACCCCTGGGAAATGATGGGCGAACAGCAAATGCAGCAATACTGGTTGCCCTGGTTAGTGGGTATGCCGGCTGAAACTTCAAGGGCTATCTGCTCCATGATATTTGGCGGCGTATTTGAAAACTTTCCCAGGCTGAGAGTGGCTTTTGCGCATGGTGGTGGCTCCTTCCCTTTCACAATTGGACGTATTGAACATGGATTTGAAGTACGGCCCGATCTCGTGGCGATTGACAATACGGTGAATCCAAGAGATTATATCGGTAAATTCTGGGTGGACAGCCTGGTGCATGATAAAAAAGCGATGGAATTCCTGCTTGATGTAATGGGTGATGATAAGATTTGCCTCGGCAGTGATTATCCTTTTCCTTTAGGCGAACATCACCCCGGCAAATTGATTGAGAAAATGAAGCTGGATAAAAAGACCACGAAGAAACTGCTGTATAAAAATGCAGAAGAGTGGCTGGGGATTGCTGGATAGTTAACTGGTTAATAAGTTGATAAGTTCAAGTGCTGTCAGAATTTCCTTGTTAACTTGTCAACTTATAAACTTATCAACTTCCCTCAGAACAGATCCGGGTAATCGGTAATGATCCCATCCACCCCCATCGCTTTATATTTTTCGATCTCTTCTTTGGTATTGATGGTCCAGGGAATGACTTTCATTTTTTGCGCATGGCATTTTTTGATGAGCTCATCCGTGACTAACTGGTACGCAGGACTATAGATAGTGGGAGTAAATCCTAATGCTTTTAATTGCTCACCCAGGGTTCTCTTATCAAAATCCTCGATCAGCATCGCCGTTTTAATGGCCGGGTATTTTTGGTGCAGGTATTGTAAAGTGCGGAAATCAAAAGACTGGATGACCACCTGTTCCTCTACTTGTTTTTCTTTGATCACCGCCATCAGCAGCTCTACAAACTCTTCAGGCTTTGGGGTAAATACACCATCATTCTCCGGGCTTGATTTGGTTTCAATATTGAAATAAGGGAAGGGTCTTCTTGCCATCATCATATATTGCTTCACACTGTCGAGTACATCAGCTAATAAAGGCTTCACTGCTTTCATTTTTTCCTGCTTCGGGAAACGGGGATGTGGTTTCATTCCCACATCAAATGTTTTCACCTGCTCATAGGTCATCCAGTAGATATTGAACTTCTTCTCTTCCCGTTCGCCCATATAAGTGCCGTCTGGTTTGGTAGTGATCTCTTTCCCAAACCAGGGCTCATGGGATAATATCACTTTCTTATCCTTTGTAATGACTACATCCATCTCCAAAGTGGTAACCCCCATACCCAATGCATTGATCATAGCCGACATGGTATTCTCCGGCATCAATCCCCGGCAACCACGGTGCCCCTGTTTATCAAATTCAGTTTGCATAGCCGATTTTGTTTCCTGTGCCTGTTGTGCTTTCTGGCTTACATGACAGGCAGCAAAAAAACAAACAACAGCCAGGCTGTATTGAAAGATCAATTTACTGTTCATAGGTCAATATTAAAGGGGATAGGCTCCTGAGCTTATCATTCCTTATTAAATAATTGTGATATTCTTTTTTCCATCTCCGTGGCAATGATAAGCCCATCACCACCCTGCTCTTTTAATTTCGCAATGATATTATGATAGCTTTTCTCATCCCTGTTCTGGCTTAGCTTGAATGTGTTTTCCAAAGCCAACACTTCGATCTCAAACGCTACAATCGCTTTCGACAACCGCTGTACATATTCCTGCGGCAGGTCATCAAAATTGGCACCTGATGAAGGGTCGTTTTCATAATGATCGGTAGTCCTCTTCAATATATTTATTAAGGATGCCTCATCCGTAAATTTCAACACTCCCCTCGCCTGCACGGTCATATAATTCCAGGTACTGGCCTGTTCTTTATTGGCATACCAACTGGCACTGATATAAGTATGTGCACCGGTAAAAACAGCGAGTACATTCGGATTATATGAGAAGGCCTTGTGATGATCGGTATTCTTCATGATATGCCCGGACAAGAATAATTTTCCATCACGTTCATCTATAAAAACGGGGATTTGCGTGACCACCGGTTTATTCGTCTCATCACAACCGGATAAAAAAGCAAAAGGATGATCCTTTACAAACTGCATGACTACAGCAGGATCATTTTCTATAAAATAAGGTAACTTATACATGGAACAAGTTGTATTTCGGGTTTGATAACCTGCTCTCAGTAACATCAAACCTTAAACTTCATACATTATATCTTATACAGTCTCAGCGATCTTCTCTGCGCTGATATTTGCATTCCGCATGGCAATACTCCTCACCACATAAGACGCAAATCCTTCAAAGGCTTTCCGGCTGATCACATCATCACTCATCATGATCGGTACACCACTGTCACCACCTTCCCGGATACTTTGCACGAGTGGTATCTGCCCGAGGAAGGGCAGATCATATTCTTCTGCTAAACGCTTGCCGCCTTCTTTGCCAAAAATGTAATATTTATTCTCCGGCAATTCGGCCGGGGTAAAATAACTCATGTTCTCCACCAGGCCAATCACCGGTACATTCAGTTGTGCCTGCCCGAACATGGCAATACCTTTCTTTGCATCTGCTAAAGCCACATCCTGCGGCGTGGTCACTATCACAGATCCAGTCACCGGAACAGTTTGCATCAATGTCAGATGTATATCACCGGTACCCGGCGGCATATCCACCACTAAATAATCCAGTTCATCCCAGTATACATCGGTTACAAATTGCCGTATGGCACTGCTGGCCATCGGGCCTCTCCATACCACTGCATTTTTTTCATCCACCAGCAAACCGATACTCATTAATTTAATACCATATTTTTCCAACGGCACGATCATTCCTTTTCCTTCAATCTCCATCATCATTGGGCGTTCGCCCCTGACACCAAACATGATCGGCACACTGGGTCCGTAAATATCCGCATCCATTAGCCCTACTTTAGCACCGCCCTGTGATAATGCCAGCGCAAGATTAGCTGCCACGGTTGATTTACCCACGCCACCTTTACCACTCACGACGGCAATAATATTTTTCACTTTCGGCAACACGGCTCCTTCATCTGTTCTTTTCGTAGTCGTATTAGAAGTAAAGTTCACTTGTACAGTTGCCTCTTTATTCACCAGCAATTTGATCGCATTCACACAGGCGTTTTTGATCATGTCTTTCATCGGGCAGGCCGGTGTGGTCAGCACCACGGTAAACGAAACATAGTTGCCTTCAATGGCAATATCTTTTACCATGTTTAGTGTCACCAGGTCTTTTCCCAAATCGGGTTCCTGCACATTACTTAAGGCTTCCAGTACTTTTTCTTTAGTCATTTTCCAAGTATTTGTTAAAAGTCAATACGAAGGGCAAAGTTAACCAATACCGCCTGCAAATTGTTTTACGAAATCAGCAACTTGTCTTTATTTTTGGCACAGTGAAGAAAATTTTACAATACCTCCTCATCGCTGCTCTCCTGGTACCCGCCACCGCCAAATCCCAGTTTGAAGCTGCCCGTGACTCCGTTGTTCAATTATATGGTATCATCATGACCGCCGACAGCCTAGTGGGCATCCCGGCCGTGAGTGTGGTGGTAAAAGGCCAGAACCGGGGAACCATTACCAATGGGCAGGGCGTTTTCTCCATCGTGGTATTAAAAGGTGATGAAGTGGAATTCACCCATGTCAGTTATAAATCCAAGACCGTCGCCATTCCCCGTTCACTGGAAGGCAATCAATATAGTATTGTACAACTGATGGTAGCAGATACTGTTTACCTGCCTGCCACCATTATCCGGCCCCGGCCCACACCTGAACAATTTGCCCGTGATTTTGTCAGCACCAAAGTACCGGATGATGATATTGAAGTGGCCCGCCGCAATACAGATGCCACCAAACGACGTATCCTGATGCGCAGTGTTCCCGGTGATGGTGGGGAAGCCACCAAGATCCAGTTCAACAAGATCGCTAACCGGGCCGTGTACCAGGGACAAACACCCCCGCAAAATATCTTCAATCCTGCCGCCTGGTCAGAGTTCATCCAGGCCTGGAAACGGGGAGATTTTAAGAATAAAAATTAAGCCCCTGTCCCCTGAAGGGGAACTTAGATCATCCCATTGCTTATAGCGATTGATTTTTCTTGTTTATAAAATAGTTTGATAGCCGCTACCTGTTTTTTATGCCAACGCCTGTTGTGTCGCACACTTGTACTCCAGCTCATTGTTCAGCAAACCAAACTGCTTACATTTGTTAGCAAATTATTAATTACTCTTCACCTAAAAGAGTTTTCATCAACTCCCCCTGCCTACCGGCAGGCAGGCTTTAGGGGCGAAGGAAAATTTCAACATTATGCATATTACCGGGGGTATCTCTGTCATCGGCGCCGGCACCATGGGAAATGGTATCGCACATGTTTTTGCGCAGCATGGTTATACGGTCACACTGATTGATATTTCGCAGGCACAATTAGATAAAGCCATTGCCACCATCGGTAAAAATTTGGACCGGATGGTGAGCAAAGACATCATTACCACAGCGGTTAAAGAAGAAACATTACAACGCATCCATACCAATACTTCTATTGCAGACGGTGTAAAGAGTGCTAACCTCGTAGTGGAAGCCGCCACCGAAAATGTTGATCTGAAACTGAAAATATTTCAGCAAATGGATGAAGCAGCTCCAAAGGACTGTATCCTTTCCACGAACACCTCTTCTATTTCCATTGCTAAAATGGCGGCGGTGACCAACCGCCCCGAAGCCGTGATCGGTATGCACTTTATGAATCCTGTTCCGGTGATGAAACTGGTGGAGATCATTACCAGCGATGCTACCAGCAAAGAAGTTACAAATGCAATTGTTGAAACCAGTAAACAATTGGGCAAAGTACCCTGCGTGGTGAAAGATTTCCCTGGTTTTATTGCAAACAGAATCCTAATGCCGATGATCAATGAAGCTATTATCAGTTTGCAGGAAGGTGTTTCCGGTGTCACCGAAATTGATACCATCATGAAGCTGGGCATGGCCCACCCGATGGGACCTTTGCAATTAGCCGATCTTATCGGGCTGGATGTTTGTCATTCTATTTTAAATGTATTGTATGAAGGATTCAACAATCCCAAGTATGCACCGTCTCCCTTACTGACTGAACTGGTGCAGGCAGGTAAACTGGGTATAAAGACCGGCGAAGGTTTTTATGTATACACTCCCGGCAGTAAAGAGCTGGTAGTAAGTGACCGGTTCAAATAATCTGCTATGCGAATTGTCAACCGGGAACAAATATTATTGACTGAGGCAGATAAAAAATTACTGGCTAAAGTCCGGCTGAAAAGAACCTTGTTCCTTGTTATCGCCTATCTTTCATTAACAGCTATCCTCTTTTTAATTTTCATGACCGGGCAGTTTGATTTTACCGGAACCAGTATAGAGAAAAGTATCCGCTACCGCCGGGCTACTAATATCCTAACCGGCCTTTTACTGATCATTCTTACTATCAGTTTTGTTGTTTATTATTTCAAAGCTATCCATCCGTTTACCCGTGACCTGAAGAAGGGATTAAAAACAGTTTCCTGGTTTTACCCGGCTGCTTATAAAACACCCTATTTCGACAGCTTCTTTTTAAAGACCGGTTCACCCAAAAAACCAATGCTGCCCATTCCCAAAAATTTATTTGATGCTATCGAGCCGGGAGTATTGGCCTATATCCTGATCGCCCCGGCCTCCAGGTTTGTATTCTTACTTGATATTGACGGGCAACAACTGGAGTTTAATGACCGGAATGTGGTGCTGGATTTGTAAAAATTATATTACTATATGCCTATACTCTCTAAAATAGCTGTCCTGGTTCTAACAATTACTCTTTTTTGTTCAACTTCCTGCGTAAGACAAAAAAACAAAAAGATAATCGTGGATAATACTTATGCAGTTGGCGAACAAATTGATGACTCAACAATGAATGGTCTTGTCAATTTCTATGATACTGCAACAGGCAATCTAGTCTCGACAGCAATGTATTTTAACGGACAGCTTAATGGAACTCGGAAAGATTATTTTCAAAATGGCAAGATACAGTATATATCAAATTTCAGCGACGACAAGCAGCATGGAGAAGTTACATCCTTTGACTCCACTGGAAATAAAATCCAATCTCAGTATTTTTATTACGACCTACCCTGTGGCAGTTCTATAAACTACAAAGAAGGTAAGCCCACCAGTTATCAATTTAATTCGATGGAATACAAAGAACTTTTTTCAATAGATTATGAGTTAGATAAAAACAACCAAATATCCCAGATAAATAACAGCGATTTCTTTTTCTGGAATCTTAAAAACTACTTTACCTCAATATCTGATTCAGCAAAAAATGAGCTTTTTGTTTATTTACCTAATCCTCCAAGATTAAATTTCGAATATTCACTTTGTATTATAACCGACTCTTACACTGTAATTAAGGTGCTTAAAGACTACTCTACAAACAATCCTTGGGAAACTACAACCTTAAATTTTTCAACTCTCCAAAAAGGCCAGTCGTTCGCACTAAGATTGACAGTAGAGAACGAATTTGATTTAACCGATACCAGAAAAGCAGTATTGTTTAAAAAAATCATAGAATAATCTCCAGCAAAAACGGAAATTTCACATTCCTATTCTGTCGCCTGCAGCGACAACCTTATTGATAATTATATCTTCTCCACCTCCACTCCCCGCAGATCCCGCAGCTTATACAACAATTCTTCCTGCCGGTTCTTTGGCACACCCATCTCTACGGAACAGAACAATTGTGTTTCCTGTTTCAGCACCGTACATTCAAACTGCTTCACCAGTTTCATTACGTCATTCATTTGCGTGTAATCAAACTGCACCCGGTATGAAATAAGGATTGGCTTGGGCACCACCGCTGTTACCTGCAGTACCATCGAAGAAACCATTTTATACGCATTGATCAGTCCCGGTACACCCAGCAACGTACCGCCGAAATAACGGACCACCACGATCAGAATATTTGTAGCCTGTTTGCTATCGATCTGCCCGAGTATCGGGCGGCCGGCTGTACCAGAGGGTTCGCCATCATCACTTACCCGGAATGTATTTCCATCCAACCCCAACCGGTAGGCAAAACAATGATGCACCGCTTTCGGATGCTCTTTTTTTAAGGTAGCCAGTCTTTCTTTGAAATCATTCACATGGGTTATGGGGTAAGCATAGGCAATGAACTTACTGCCCCGGTCTTTGAACTCAGCAATGCCCGGCACTTCGATCGTATTATAATATTCACTCTCTTTAATTGCTTCAGACACTTTTTGCTTTTTTAAAGTATAAATAATACAGCTGTACACAGGCGATCACCACGTTGGGTATGATCACCGGCAGGTTCACGTTCAGCAGGAAGCCGTAAACGACAAAGACAGCTGCGCCAAAAAAATTAATGGTCCTGATGACCCTTATATCAGAGCTGACCACAAAGCTGATCACCACCAGTGCGGCCGCTGCATATCCCACCCAGTCGATCCAGTTCATACTTCATTTTTTTGATGATAAAAGATACGGAGCGTATCTGTTGCAATCGATGTTTCTTGTTTCAGTATGGCATTAGACAGTTGCGGGCTGTTTAGCCCTTTTCCAATATGAAGCTGATCATTGCGGATCACCCTGGCTTCATCCCAGCAACCGGCATCAATAAATGATTGTAATAACCGGGCCCCGCCTTCCACCAGCACACTCTGAATTTTCAATTCATACAATGCTTTCAGTAATTGAGGCAGCAGGCTTTCCTCTTTCTTTAACTGGTAGTACAGCAGCTTGTCTTCTTCCTGTTGTTTCACTGTATTAAAAACAACTGTCCTCACTTCTTTATTAAAAACTTTTAATGAAGCATGTAAACGCAAATTCATATCCAATACCAGCCGCACCGGCGATTGTCCTGTCCATGACCGGACCGTGAGTGAAGGATCATCCAGTAAAGCAGTATTGGTTCCAATCATTATCCCTGCTTCCTCACTTCTCCATTTATGCACTAACCGGTTTGAATATTCGTTACTGATCAGCAATCGCATTTCTCCTTCCGCTGCGATAAACCCATCGGCTGTTTCGGCCCATTTCAAAATAATATACGGCCGCTGCTGCTCATGAAATGTAAAGAACCGTTTATTGAGTGCAACAGCTTCTTTTTCCAGGATACCCAGTTCCACTTGTACGCCGGCTGCTTTCAGTTTCTCAATTCCTTTTCCATTCACCTGTTCAAACGGATCACGGCAGGCAATCACCACCCTGGATATTTTATGTTGGATAATCAAGTCAGCACAAGGCGGCGTTTTCCCAAAATGAGCACAGGGTTCTAAGGAAACATATAAAGTGGATTGGCTGATCTTGCCGGCCTGGCCGTTTTGAACAGCCTGGCTGATCGCATTCACTTCCGCATGTGCTTCCCCGTATTGCCAGTGCCAGCCTTCACCAATGATCTTTCCTTCATGTACCAGCACTGCTCCCACCATCGGATTCGGTGCCACATGACCGGCACCCAGTTGGGCCAGTTCAAGGCATCGTTGCATATAATACGAAGGAGAATGCATGGTTGTAATACAATATCAGTTATGAAACAGTGGTCAAAGATAAATGATTGGCCATTGACTATTGCCGGCTGACTATTCTTTGTCTCTTCGTAAGTTTGCCGTTATGACCACGCAGGAAGCCACTTATTTTTTATTGAACAAGCTCCGTACGATCTGCAGCGACGGTGAAGCCAGTGAAATAACAGATTGGGTGATGGAACACCTGACCGGTTCCAAAAAAGTTGAACGGATGATCTATAAACATGCAGCCATCACCGGCCAGGAAGAAACAACGCTGCGCCAATATGCTGATCGTTTATTGAAGCATGAACCGGTTCAATATATCCTGCAGGAATCCTGGTTCTGCGGTTTAAAATTTTACGTGGATGAAAACGTACTGATACCAAGACCTGAAACAGAAGAGCTGGTGGAATGGATCATTGCTAATTGTAAATTCCCGGTTGACACATTAAGCATACTGGATATAGGCACTGGCAGCGGTTGTATTCCCATTTCCCTGAAAAGAAGATTACGAAAAGCGGAGGTATGGAGTTGTGATATCAGTGAAGGGGCTTTGGGTGTTGCCAAAAAGAATGCGGATCAACTCGGTGCTGCTGTCAATTTTTTACAACTTGATTTTTTAGACCGCAGCAACTGGCTCCAACTTCCTGCTGTTGATATCATCGTCAGTAACCCACCCTATGTACCGGAAAAAGATAAGGCCACCATGCAGCCGAATGTATTACAATACGAGCCGCATACGGCCCTGTTCGTTCCGGATAATGATGCCCTGTTATTCTATAAAGCCATTGCGGCTTTGGGAAAAGAAAAACTGAAGCCGGGCGGTGCTGTTTATATGGAAATACATGAAAGCCTGGGTGAAGCGACAAGCCTGTTATTTAAAGAACAGGGCTATCAAACCGAACTGAAAAAAGATATGCAGGGAAAAGGCAGGATGCTTAAAGCAGTTTTTTAAAATTATCTTCTCCGTATATATTTTTTTGTAGAATATAATTCTCCGTTCACAAAAACATTGTAGGAAAACCTGTTATTATCAACGGAAGTAAGCTTCACCTCAGAAGTCATTCCCCTGGAAGAAGAAAACGTTAGAATATTAGCTGATTTATTATAAAAATAAGTTCCATAATCTTCTGGAATATCACTTGAATATGAATAACGACCATCACCGGTAAAGTTTAGAAAAAAAGCTAGTCGTAAATTATTGCTAACCTGGAACCACCTGAATTCACCCGATTGATCTCTACGATAAATACTTTCCAGTTGCCATGATCCGATGATGGATAATTCCTTTTCCTTTTTGCAGGAAACAAGTGTAAAAGATAAAAGCAGGATCAATAAAACCTTTTTCAAGAGGATGGATTTATCCTGCTAAACTAAAAAATTGAACCGTGACAATCAATCGTAGTTTTACTTGACAGTTGCCACCACTTTCGCCCCTGATTTTTTGGACAACCGCATGATCCGGAAAACTTCGCCGTAATAAGAGGCGGTATCCGCATTGATCACTACCGTAGGTGTATCCAGCGGTGACTTCCTGTATTTTTCTATTTCCCTGAGTAAGAGAGTGTCAATTTGAAAATGATCGACTTTCGTTGAACCGATAAAATAGTTCTGGTCTTTATCAATAGAGACCATGATATTTTGCTTGGCTTTCGTATCCTTGGTTCCCCTGGGCAGCCCCACTTTCACCACGTTAGGGTTGGCCAATGTGGCCACGATCAAAAAGAACATCAGCAGGATGAACAGGATGTCATTGAGTGAGTCGGTGAACACCTCACCCGCTTCGCCTTTATGTTTTTTTCTGAATTGCATGCGGGTAGTTTAGCGGGTTGGTTCCTGTAATACGTCTAAGAAATCAGCAGAGGCTGCTTCCATTTTATTAGCGGTCTTATCGATCTGGGTATTCAGGTAGCTGTAAGCCAGGTAAGCACCCAAACCTATCACCAGCCCGGTAATGGAAGTGATAAGCTTGGTATAGATACCACCGGCGATCGTTCCCACTTCAAATTCGTTGGAGTTATTAATATTGGAGAACAACTGCATCAGGCCGATCAGCGTTCCCACGAAACCGAATATCGGCGCCGCTTTGGAAACAACGGATAAGATACCGAGATTTCTTTCCAGTTTATACATTTCTAACTGGCCCACATTGTCCATGCTTTTCTCAATACTGTCGATGGGCTTACCAATACGCTGTATGCCCTTATCAATGATGCGGGCCACCGGGTTATTGGTGTTCTTGGCAAAACTCCGAGCAGCAGAAACATTACCACTTACAATATGGTCCCGGATGATATTCATGAAATTAGTATCGATCTTACCGGCTTTATTGATAGCGATCGTTCTTTCTGCAAAAACATAGACAGCCAGCAATAACATAATGGCCAGCGGGATCATAATCCAACCACCCATTTGCAGCAATTCAAAAAAACTGAGATTTCCGTCCTGATTGGTATCGCCGGCGGCGAACTTGGTTACTTTACTCAAGGAGTCTACGATCTGTAAAAGGTCAATCATACAATAATGCTCTTTAGGTGGGTAAATGTAGCACAAGGCTACTAAATCCGGTTTTGTTTGTTTTCAACAGCTGTCAACAATCGGGAGAAGAACGAAAAAAATAGTGCCACGTTGTCCGCTGCTGGCAAGTTTTTAAGTTCTTTAACAGGATCTACTGAAAAGTCGGGAAAAAGAAAGTCCGGAAGATGTTACAAAATAATTGAACGTCTTCCGGACTTTACAGACTTTCTGTCTTTCGGACTATTTACTTAGTTGCAGAGGTTCCAGCCTGCTTCACCATCAGCGCCTGTATCTGCTTCATAGTGCCTTCCATGCCATCAGGGCTGCCATCCAGGAAGATCACATTACCTTTCCCGTATTCTGCAAAATTCTTGATAGCTTCTGTCCACATGCTGAAGAGGATCACGTTGGTATCCAAATTGGCCTGTTTCATTTGCTCCGCAGCTTCAGACATACCGGCTGCCACTTCACGACGGAACAAAGCCACACCCTGTCCCCGGAGACGGGCTGCTTCTTTCTCTGCTTCGGCAGCGATCTTGGTGGCATTACCATCCGCTTCGGCTGCTTTTGTTTTAGTGATCAGTAAGGCCTGGCCTTCATTTTCAGCCGCTGCTTTCAGGTTATTACTGGCCACCACTTTGCTCATGGAGTCAAGAATTACTTTATCAAAAGTGATATCGTTGATCTGCAGATCCTGTAAATGATACCCCCATGACTCTAATTGCAGGTCAATTTCGGTTTTTACATATTCAACGATCTCTTTGCGGAGTGCCAGTATTTCCGCCTGCTTTTTAGTAGCCACGAAAGAACGGATATTACCTTCGATGGTCCTGATCAGGGCCTGCATCAGGTCTTTATCAGCAAAGAATTTAAAGGCGACTTTCTTGATTGTTTCCTCTTCTGCATTTTGTACAGAATACAGCAACATACTTTTAAAATATACATTGGCCTGGTCGGCTGTTACGGCCTGGAATTCCAGTTCAACTGACCTGTTTTGAATAGATATCTTTCTGAATACCTGCTCCAGTATAGGAATCTTTATCCGTAAACCCGGACGGGCGACTCTGCGATATTTGCCAAACAAAGTAATAACGCCAATATACCCCTGGTTGATAGTGTACAGTGAGCTAAAGAAAATAACAACCAGCACCAGTACCCACCAGTAATTGGAAAAGAAGTTAGCGAAATCCATAGTTTTAAAATTTATCCTGCAAGGTACGATATGTTGCACTATTCCCGCATGAAGAGCAAAACCTCCACCCGCCGGTTGAGCTGCCGGCCTTCTGCTGTTTTATTATCGGCTACCGGCCGTAGAAACGAATAGCCCTTAGCGATGATATTATAGTACCCTGTTTTCTTCATGATATACAGCTTTGCCGCAAAAGCCCTGTCAATGGATAATTGTTCATTCATTTCAAAGCTGCCTACATTATCCGTGTGCCCCTCAATAATGATCGAATCGGGCTGGCTTTGTTGTATTTTCATACAAAAGCTATCGAGTATTTTATGACTTCTTGGCGTCAGGGTGGCTTTTGAAAAATCAAACAGGATATCGGGTAATATCAATGTATCCACTCTGACATAACTCGTATTGGTGGTAACCGGCGGAGGTGGTGGCGGGTTGGCTTTGAACTGCTTGATCTTTATTTCCAGGTAATGATGCCTTTCATTTTCAGCATAAATATCTTCTTTTACTCTTTCCCAGTCGTGGCAGATCGTTTCGTTCGGGTTCACCGGGACCATACTTATATCATCAAAGAAAATAAAGAACCTGTTCTCCAGCGGGTGGGTACGTTCATCCACGAAATCTTCTTTGGCAAAATAGGCAAACGCAATAAATCGTTCTTCACCGGTAGCTGTAAATACAAGATCAACTTTTTGCCAGCTGCTGTCCAGTATTTTGCGGGGCTGTAAAAAGGATCGGAGATAATAAGTAGGTGTTAATGATCGTACTGGTGTTTTATCAAACAATGGATCCCGGTAAGTAA
>CALRSN020000015.1:0-13796 GCA_943370865.1 Bordetella parapertussis | reverse complement strand
ATAAGTTCAGTATCGTCCACACCAATGCATGTTATCTGTTAGACACACCGGAAGCAAAAACCTTATGCCTTAAAAAGATTATTCAATTGTTGGAGGAAAAGGTAGACAAACAGCACCGGGTATTCTGTAACGTACATCACAGAGCATGGCACCTGATTTAATTTTCCGATAGCTGGAGATAAAAGATAATCCAATCCTGGGCAGGATCTGATAACGCATACGTTATACAAACCGGGATCTCACTAAAATAAAGAAGCCAAACATTGCTGTTTGGCTTCTTTTGTTTTGGTCGGGAAGACAGGATTCGAACCTGCGACCCCCTGGTCCCAAACCAGGTGCGCTACCGGCCTGCGCTACTTCCCGGGCCATAATAAAAGCCTGCCGTTCTTTGGAGGCTTTGCGGAGAGGGAGGGATTCGAACCCTCGGTACAAGTTTAAGCTCGTACAACGGTTTAGCAAACCGGCCCTTTCGGCCACTCAGGCACCTCTCCCTAAGAACTTTACCCCGTTTTTACCGAAGGGGTGGCAAAAATAAAGATTAATTGCTTTCCTCCGGCATCTTTAACCGTTTAAATTCAATAAAAAAAGAACCCCGTCATCGCCAGGAGCGAGACGGGGCTGGTTCAATAATTTATTGAAACCGTCCAAAGTATCTTACATGGCAGCTAACTGCACTTTCTGTTGCAATTCTAAAACGTTTTCCCTGAACACAGTATCTGTATCCATCAGGTCTTTCACGGTCTGGCAGGAATGGATGACCGTGGTATGGTCTCTTCCCCCGAAATGCTCACCAATGGTCTTCAGTGAGTTTTTGGTGAAAGCTTTTGCCAGGTACATAGTGATCTGTCTTGCCTGTACGATCTCTCTTTTGCGGGTTTTCTGCAAAAGCTTATCATAAGACACGTCAAAGTATTCACAGACCATTCGCTGAATGGTTTCAATAGTGATCTCTTTGCTGGATGATTTGACGAAGTTGCGTAACACTTTCTTAGCTAAATCAAGGTCAATTTCTCTCCTGTTCAGCGAAGATTGTGCCAACAGTGATATTAAAGCACCCTCCAGTTCCCTTACATTACTATTAATATTGTACGCAATATATTTCACCACTTCTTTGGGCATTTCCAACCCATCGTTCTTCATTTTTCTCTCCAGGATGTCAATACGGGTGTCATAATCAGGTACCTGCAAATCCGCACTCAAACCCCAGCGGAAACGGCTTAGTAATCTTTCCTGTACCCCTTCCAGGTCTTTCGGCGGTTTATCCGAAGTCAGGATCAGTTGTTTCCCCGACTGGTGGAGGTGATTAAAAATGGCAAAGAAGGCATCCTGGGACTTTTCAGCCTTTGCAAAGAACTGAACATCATCAATGATCAGCACATCGATCAGCTGGTAGAAATGAATGAAATCGTTGATCGCATTATTCCGGCTGTGATCCATGAACTGGTTGATGAACTTCTCAGAACTTACATACAACACCACTTTATTGGGATTCGACCTTTTTACCTCGTTGCCGATGGCCTGTGCCAGGTGGGTTTTGCCCAACCCTACCCCGCCATATATAACAAGGGGATTAAAAGAGTTAGCTCCTGGCTTTTCCGCCACTGTTTTACCAGCACGACGGGCTACCCGGTTGCAATCACCTTCTATAAATGCGTCGAAAGTATAAATATGATTAAGCTGCGGGTCGATCTGCATTTTTTTCAAACCCGGTATAACGAACGGATTCTTGACTGGATTATTTATGACTAAAGGAAAATCCATTTCGTTATTTGAAAAAGTTTTAAACCCTTGTCCGCTTACATCCATGGTAACAGGCTTGTTCTTACTGTTGCCACTGTCCACCATAATGCGGTATTCGAGGCGGGCTTCTTTACCCAGTTCTCTCTTTAATGTCTTCGCTAATAAATTTACGTAATGTTCTTCAAGGTATTCAAAAAAGAATTGGCTGGGAACCTGTATGACGAGCACATTATTTTTTAAGGAAACCGGCGTGATAGGTTCAAACCATGTTTTGTAATGCTGCCACTCAACAATATCCTTGATGATCTTTAAGCAATTGGTCCAGACTTTTTCAGCATTTTTCTCCATCTGTCAACTAGCAGTTTATATATCGGGTTAACTATAGTCCTTTGAAATGTCCAATAATATTCTTCACACAATGTCGATAAAAAAAGTTGGACAGGACGGCGAATATCTACATTTCTTTTATAAAAAAAAATTTTTATTCACCTGATTTTTTGGTAACTGAAATAGACCGGGAATTTGCCATTTTTTTGCCTGAAAATTTGGAAAATTCAAAATCTAATCTACCTAGAATTATACCCGCCCAGCCTACCTGGTTTACCACCACATCATCCCCTTTTTTATTCTTGAACACAACAGGGTTGTCAAGGAAAGTATGCGTATGACCTCCAATGATCAGGTCAATATTGTTTGTTGCTTTGGCCAATACCTCATCACTCACTTTATTACTTCCTTTGTACTGGTACCCGAGGTGAGACAAACAAATGATCATATCACATTTCATCTCTTTTTTTAATCGTTCTGCTAATTCGTTTGCTTTCTCAACGGGATCAAGATATTTAGCACCGGCAGATAAATTATCAGGGACCAAGCCCTGCATTTCAATCCCCACACCTAACATACCGATCTTTAGCTTGCCTTTTGTAAATATCTTATAAGGCACCGTTTTATTCTCCATGGGTGTGCCGGTAAAATCATAATTACTGACCAGCATCGGGAAGTTGGCGTGATTGTGCAACTGTGTGGCTAAGTTTTCAAGCCCTCCGTCAAAATCGTGGTTACCGATCGTGCAGGCATCATACCGCATGGCAGACATGGCTTTTATTTCAGGTTCTCCTTTATAAATATTAAAATAAGGGGTTCCCTGGAAGATATCTCCCGCATCAAGTAATAATACGTTTTCTTCTTCTTTTCGTATTTGTTCAATCAGTGCTGCCCTTGCTGCCACGCCACCCAATCCCTGGTTGCGGCCTCCATCCATGGGAAAAGCTTCCAGCCGGCTGTGTACATCATTGGTATGAAGAATAGTAAGCTTTTGTGGTGTCAGGTATTCAGCCGCCTCCAGTAAAGAAGGGCCTGCCAGCATGGCTCCCGCAGAAAGGGCTGTTTGTTGTATAAATTTTTTTCTACTGAGCATTGGTAACACGGTTTTCTTCGTTCGCTGTTATATTCTTTCCCTGGCTTTTAAGTTTATTGATATAATCAAACAGGGCATCCCGCATCAGGTAGCCGATATTGATTTGGGGTATGCTACGCAACATCGCTGCCTCATCGCCTCCATTCGCGACAAAATCAGAGTTGGCCGTTGTATAGGTGGCTTCAGGATCCAGTGGTTTGCCCCCGATCAGCACATTGACCGCTTTCTTGTCTTTTATCTGCATAGTCATTCCGGCTACCGGCCAGCCACCTCTTCCGGCGATATGATCTAATAATTGTTGCAACACGGCTCCTTTCATTTTTTGCAGCAGTAACACATTATCAAAAGGCATCAGTTCAAATATCTTTCCCCGGGTCACATTACCTGCAGGCAATTGTGTCAACCGGATACCGCCAAAGTTCATGAAAGCCACATCAACCTTTGCCTGGAACTTTTCATTGGCCATAGTAAAAAAAGCATCTGCCATAAAGTTTCCCAGTGTGCCTTCCGGTTGCTTCTTCTCTAATGATTTATCAGCAATACCAACCACATCATTCATACTCATATTAACACTGTCGCTATATGGCTTCAGTACACTCAGCAAAATAGAATCCTTTGCCTGTGATGAATTGATCCGGTAATCTTTATACTGTATGCTTTGGGGCTGGTAGGCAGTTTTGCAGGAACTGGCCTGGATAACTACTAATAAAATAAGGGCAATCGGGATTGGTCTCATACTAATCAATATGCCTGAAGGTAGTAAGATTTTTATATCCCGAAGAACTGATTTTACTCTTTTAAAAACAAACTTTCGTCAGCCTTTTTTTATTTGCATCTTTGCAGGGCAAAAGCCATTTCAGGATAAAAACCTGACCCCAATGCAAAAGACAATTATTCTTAAACTGCTTCCTTCAGAAGCAGCCAATGAGCAGCTTGTAAAGCAATACATTGCTAAAGCAGAGGCTGTTAACCCCTCAGTAGTTTCGGGTTACCATATTCTCAAAAGCTCCATCGATGCCCGCAGCAAACAGGCGTGGGTGAACTTACAATTGCAGGCATATATCAACGAACCGTACGAACAACGGCAATTACAAACCTTCCATTTCAGCGATGTTACAAAAGCCCCAAAAAAGGTGATCATTGTTGGTGCAGGACCGGCTGGCTTATTCGCTGCTTTAAAATTGCTTGAATATGGTATCAAACCCATTATACTGGAAAGAGGGAAAGATGTACGTTCCCGCAGAAGGGACCTGGCGGCACTGAACAAAGAAGGAGAAGTGAACCCCGAAAGTAATTATTGCTTTGGGGAAGGCGGTGCCGGCACCTATAGTGATGGTAAATTATACACCCGCAGTTCCAAACGGGGTGATATCAACCGTATCCTGAACCTTTTTGTCCGATTTGGAGCAGAAGAAAAGATATTGTACGAAGCTCACCCACATATTGGTACGAATAAATTGCCCCATATCATCACTGCCATGCGAAAACAATTGCAGGATTGTGGTGCTGATTTTTTATTTGAAAAAAAAGTAGTTGATCTTATTATTTCCAATAACAAGATCAAAGGAGTGAAGACGGCGGATGGGAACAATTTTGAAGCCGATGCGGTTATCCTGGCCACGGGCCATTCTGCCCGTGATATTTTTCAATTACTACATGATAAAAACATACTGATCGAAGCAAAACCCTTTGCGTTAGGTGTAAGAGTAGAGCACCCGCAAAGCCTGATCGATAGCTCGCAATACCATTGCACGGTAAGGGATCGTTTTTTACCTCCGGCTGCCTACAGCCTGGTGCAACAGGTGGATGGTAAGGGTGTTTTCTCCTTTTGCATGTGCCCCGGCGGCATTATTGCACCTGCAGCCACATCACCCGGTGAATTAGTAGTAAATGGCTGGAGCCCTTCAAAACGAAATAATCCTTATGCCAACAGCGGCATTGTTGTTTCAGTGGAGGAAAAAGATACCCAGGCTTTCAAAAAACATGGCGCATTAGCGGCCATGGAGTTTCAACGATCTGTAGAACAAAAAGCATTTACTGCCGGGGGTGGAAAATTTGTTGCCCCTGCACAACGACTGGTTGATTTCACCCAAAATAAAATCTCCTCCCAATTACCCGGCTGCTCTTACCTGCCGGGCATTCATTCTGTATCATTAAAAGAAATACTTCCCTCATTTATTCATAAAAGCTTACAGGAAGCCTTTGTGGCCTTTGGTAAAAAAATGAAAGGATATTATACGAATGATGCCGTCGTAGTAGCTACAGAATCAAGAACCTCCTCTCCTGTCAGGATACCAAGAGACCCTGAAACTTTACAGCACCCGCAAATTGCCGGTCTTTATCCCTGTGCAGAAGGCGCTGGCTATGCAGGGGGCATTGTGAGTGCCGCCATGGATGGCGAACGGGTAGTGGATATGATCACTGCTGTTCTGCAACCTGCTTCAGGGAAATAAGCAATTTTTGGGTCTGCAGTTCATTATTCTTCCATGCTTTCAATTCCTTCTTCAGGTTGGCCTTTTCTTCTTCACCAAAAGGCTTTGCCGATAATTGGGAAAGATCGGGCTTGCCTGCATCCACCCAGGCAGTGTACCAAAAATCAGCGATCATTTTAGCAGAATACAATAATTGTTCATTGATCGTTTTGCCCAATTGCTTACTGTATTCCTTTGCAAATGCTGTTGTAAAGGATTTTGATTCACGGCCTCGGCGCACCTGCACCCTGAACTTGGTGGAATCAACAAATCCCCTGGTAGCAATTATTTCTTTCCCGAACACATCAGGTAATAATATATGAGCCCTCCTGATGCAATCCCAAATTGCCTGCTCAGGATTGGATAAATACTTTGCTTTATGTTTACTGTATAAATTATACAGATCGATCTCCAACTCAGGGATCATTGATTCCCATAAACTATGTAAGCCCTTTTGATTGGTCAGTTGCCCATCATAGTTCAATGAAGTGTGTAAAGGCACATTGGCGTCACCAATATAATGGCCCAGGTCAGCAGCATAAAAGAGAATACTGTCTTTATTCCCGGAACGAAATGCCTCAGTAAGTTTGTTTTTTGTCACTATAACCTGGTACGGTACATACCCGTATGCCAGCAGGCTGTCTTTTGTGTACCTTTTAACTGCTTCATTCCATATCAAAGGCATTTTCCAGGCAGCAGAATCTCCAAAAGCTTCCAGGTCAATAAAATGTTTAGAGGCCTCCGTGGAGTCCTGGTTACGACGCTGATCCGGTCTCACCGAATGCCCCACCAGGTAATTCATATTAGAATAAAAGAACGACCGCATCGGTTTGGGTAATTGATAGACGGCCAGCTGGTGCGTGGTACGATGCACCAGGAAACCCCACCCGCTGAACGTAACAAACACAATCAACAAAAATATAAGCCGGAACAACTTTTTTTTCATACTTCCATTCTATTGAACTGCGAAGTTGTAAAAAAAATAAGCCCCGGCAATCCTTTCATCAAGATTTAATGTTGTTGCAGTTCACGGTTCAAATCATGCTTTTCACCGATATCAGTCTAACGAGAACCGGGGTTAAACTATATTTGGCGGACAAAACCATTATATATGCCGCTGCTGGAGCTACAAAACCTGAAAAAGTACTTTGCGACTCAAAAGGCAGTTGATAATATCAGTTTATCAATCGAGCCGGGAAGCATCTTTGGATTATTAGGTCCGAATGGGGCCGGGAAAACCACCCTGATCAGGATGATCACCGGTATTTTTTACCCGGACGAAGGCCAGATCATTTTTGACGGTAAAAAGTTTGACCCCGTAAATGATATTGGCAGGATTGGTTATATGCCGGAAGAGAGAGGTTTGTATAAAAAAATGAAGATTGGTGAGCAAACACTCTACCTGGCTCAATTAAAGGGACTCAGTCGTTCAGATGCCACCAAAAAGATCAAAGAATGGTTCATCCGTTTTGAGATGGAAAGCTGGTGGAATAAGAAAGTAGAAGATCTTTCAAAAGGAATGCAGCAAAAGCTTCAGTTTGTTACTACCGTTTTGCATGAACCAAAGCTAATTATACTTGACGAACCATTCAGCGGACTGGACCCTGTGAACAGCAACCTGATCAAAGAGGAAATATATAAGCTGGCACAAAGTGGCACTACAGTTATTTTCAGTACACACCGGATGGAGCAGGTGGAAGAAATATGCAGCCAGATCGTATTGGTGAACAAAGGACAAAAGATACTGGATGGAACAGTAAAGGAAGTAAAACAAAACTTTAAGGAAAACCTGTTCAGCATTGGTGTTAACCAGTTACCCGCTTCACTGAATGGCAACAGCCCTTTTGAAGTAGTAGGTAATAAAGAGCAGGCTTTTGTGGTGCGAATCAAAGCAGGCAGTAAGCCGAATGATGTGCTGCAATACCTGCTGCAACAGGGAAGTGAAATCCATTCTTTTAATGAAATACTACCCTCGCTCAATGATATTTTCATCAAGCTGGTAGAAGGAACCCCGACAGCCCGCCAGTTTCAACAGGTAAATAACTGATCTGACCACCATTAAAATCATTCCAATGAACAAGATACTGCTCATTATAAAAAGAGAATACCTGACGAAGGTTAGAAAGAAAACATTTATTATCAGTACACTTTTGTTTCCCCTCCTATACCTGGGCCTCATTTTCGGCATCGGATACCTGGGCGAAAAATCAAAGAAAAACTTAACCGTAGCCGTGGTTGACTCTTCCGGCTATTTTGATGCGGGAAGGATCGAAAGGGCGAATGGTAAAGACAGTTCCTCTGTATTGGTTCTGACCAGCATGAAAGTGGACAGCTTGAAGTCGAACCTCGGAGCAACCAATTTCGACGCCTTTGTTGTTATTCCTGCTATCAGTGATTGGAAAAACGGCTTAAGAAACGTCCCGCTTCAGGCCGACAAAACACTTGGTATGGAAACAGCGATGCCGGTGCAATCCAAGCTGAACAGTATATGGGGTGAAATTAAAAATGAAAAACTCGGTATCAGTGACAGCACCATCAACCAGCTGGAATCAAGCCAGGTAACTATCAAACCTGTCAATATCAACGATGAAAATGCCGATTCCAAAATCGCCGGTACCATTGGCTATGTTGCAGGTTTTCTTATCTATTTTATTTTATTGATTTACGGGTCCCAGGTAATGATGGGGGTGATGGAAGAAAAGACCAATCGCATTGCGGAAGTGATCGTTTCTTCTGTAAAACCATTTCAGTTGATGCTGGGTAAGATACTGGGCATTGGCCTTGTAGCACTAACGCAGTTCTTTCTCTGGATCGCATTTATTTTCATCGTCTATAATGTCACGAAAGCATCCGGGGCGGGTGATTCTGTAAGCGGTATGGTAGGCGGTGTGCAAAAAGTATTTTCCAGCATTAACGTTCCGCTTGTTTTATTCTGCTTTGTATTCTATTTCTTAGGCGGTTTCTTTTTCTATTCCTCCTTATATGCTGCTATCGGCAGTGCCGTTAATGAAGACATGCGAGAAGCACAATCCTTAAGTTTCCCGGTAACCATGCTTGTTATTTTCTCTATCGCTTTAATGTCAATGGCGATGAATGATCCCACTGGCCCTATTGCCGTATGGGGTAGCATTATCCCCTTCAGTTCTCCAATTGTGATGATGGCAAGAATACCATACGGGGTTCCCGGTACTGTTCCCTGGTGGCAGCTGGGCCTTTCTATGACGTTATTAATTGCCGGCTTTGTTTTCACCACCTGGTTTGCGGGTAAAATATACCGCACTGGTATCCTTATGTATGGCAAAAAACCAACCTGGAAAGAACTGATCAAATGGGCATTCCGGAAAAACTGATCCGGTAACTAACTTTCAATACAATAGCACCTGCTCAACAGGTGCTTTTTTTGTTAAAATTTCCTCCAAAATAAAAAGGTTGTAACTAAATACGAATACAATCGTATATTTGATACGAAGTATTTCGTGATTCCTTTTAACCTTAAAACAACTAGTATGAAACCAGGAACCTTAACCAGCCGCCGCATCTGGCTTCCCGTGCTGGCACTTGGGTTGATCATTGCACTTGTATCGTGGGACAGAAAACAAAGCCCCGCCGGTACTTACCAGCAAGAGGCCAATCCAACAGACACCACACCCAAAAAGAAAAAGATCCATACTGACAGGAAAGTCCGTGACCTTGATGAGGTGCTTGCGGAGATGGAGAGTGTGGATATGGACAAAGAAATGAAAAATGTTCATGAAGAATTAGCGAAGGCTCTTAAAGAAATTGATGGCGAAAAGATCAGGCTGGAAGTGGAAAAAGCAATGAGAGAAGTTGATTTCACCAAGATCAAAGCTGAGATCGAAAGTGCATTGAAAGAAATTGATTTCGAGAAGATCAAAAAGGAAGTGCAGGAATCCATTGCAAAGATCGATTTCGACAAGATCAAAGCTGAAATGGAACAAGTGAAAAAGATCGACTTCAAAGAAATGGAGGTGGAAATGAAGAAAATGCAGGAAGAACTCCAAAAGATCAAACCAGAGATCGAAAAAGAAATGGCAAATGTGAAAGTGGAGATGGAAAAAGCCAAAGTGGAAATTGAAAAAGCTAAGGCAGAAATAAAAGAGTATAAAACATTTGTAGATGGACTTAATGATGATGGCCTGATCAATAAAAAAGGTTCCTATACCATCAAACACAAAGACGGCGAATTAACCATTAATGGCAAAAAAGCCGACGCAGCTGTGTATACTAAATACCGTAGCTTCCTGGAAAAGCATAAGAAATTTAATATCGAGAAAAGTGAGGATGATTTTGATATCGATATGGATTAAGTACCGCCGTAACCAGCCATGAAAAACAAAAGGGATGCAATTGCATCCCTTTTTTATAATTTTCTGTTCTCTTAAAAGTCGGAGAAGTGAAACGGGGAAGGCATCAGGTCGTAACTGGCACTTTCAATCATTTCAATATTCAACTGGAAGGCCTCATCTGTCTTTACTACGATCTTTTCCTTCGTTACTTTTTTAAAGCCTGCTTTTTCAAAAACAAATTTATAGGTGCCCGGCTTTAACTCATCGAAAGCAAAGCCGCCTTCTTCATCGGTCAGCACAATCTTCTCCTTTTTTGATACCAGGAAAGCAGTAACAGTAACATCTTTGAGTGGCTTTTTAGAGTCCGAATGAGTTACCGTACCATTTAAATCGTCCTTTTTACCTTTTTGGCAGTTGCCTGCACCCGGATCGTCTCCATTGGCTTTAGCAGCTACAAAACCCAAAAGGCCAACTGCAAGAAGAATGACTTTAGGTTTCATGAATAAATAGTTTAATCGTTGGTTAATAGTCTACGAAATGTTCCGTGTTTAAAATTAAAGCATTTTAACCGGATTCAGCAAGGCCTCATTAAATTCTTCCCATACATTTTTTACGATCTCTCCCGCAGGTAAAATACGATCCAGCAATGCACTCACCTGCCCGATTTCCAGTTCGCCTTCCTCCATGTTTCCTTCAAACATTCCTTTCTTGGCTCTCCCCCTTCCCAACAAGGTTTTTAATTCTTCAACAGTTGCTCCTCTCGCTTCATTTTCTTGCACTTGTTGATAGAATTTATTTTTAATAAGTCGGACCGGCGTTAGTTGTTTCATCGTTAAAACGGTATCGCCTTCTGCTGTATTGATAACTGCTTTTTTGAATTCTATATGCGATGAAGCTTCTTCACTGGCTACAAAAGCACTTCCCATTTGTACTCCTTCGGCTCCCATCACCATCGCTGCAAGCATTTGTCTTCCCGTTGCTATCCCTCCGGCAGCAATCACAGGGATCTTCACGGCTTCCACCACAGCCGGTATCAATACCATCGTGGTTGTTTCTTCTCTACCATTGTGTCCTCCTGCTTCAAAACCTTCTGCCACCACCGCATCACACCCTGCTTCTTCTGCCTTCTTAGCAAATTTGGAAGAACTTACTACATGCACCACTGTGACACCCCTTTCTTTTAGGACGTTGCTCCAGGTTTTCGGGTTACCCGCAGAGGTAAAAACAATTTTCACTCCTTCCTCCAGTATAATCTGTATATGCTTATCAATATCGGGATACAACAACGGCACGTTGACTCCAAAAGGCCGGTTAGTAGCTGTTTTGCATTTCCGGATATGCTCCCGTAATACATCGGGATACATTGAGCCACTTCCAATAATACCCAGCCCCCCCGCATTACTGACAGCACTGGCCAGGCGCCAGCCACTTGCCCAGATCATGCCTGCCTGGATGATAGGGTAATCAATACCAAAAAGTTTTGTGATACGATTGTTGAAAGGAGTCATGTGTAATTAATAGTTAGTAGCCATAAAGATAATCCATGGCTCCCTACTGGCTATCTACTGGTTTTACCCCAGGTCGATACTTGTATTGTCACCTATATTAAGGGTTCTTGTTTCACCCTTCAGATCGGTATCACTACCGATGATGGAGGAGTCCAGTACAATATCAAACAGGTCAGAAAAAGAACCAATAATAGAATTCTTGATGATAGAGGAATCGATAGTGGTATTCTCCCCAACTGCCACATTGGGTCCGATGATGGAATTTTTAATAGTACACCCATCCCCAATACTAACGGGATGGATGATCACGGTATTCTCAAACCGGTCGGGATCTGTTTTGGGTGCAAATTTTTTGAGCAGGATCGCATTGGATTCAAGCATCGTTTCCTTCCGGCCACAATCAAACCAGTTCTCTACTTTGAATGATCTGAATTTTGCCCCCAGATTGATCATGCAATCCAGTGCATCGGTCAGGCTGTATTCACCGTGTGTGCGAAGTCCCTGCCGGATATTATTTTCCAGGCATTGAAACATCTGTTCGGTTTCTTTGATCTTATATACTCCCACCAATGCCAGGTTTGATTTGGGTATCTGTGGTTTTTCCACCACATGATCAATGATGCCCTCCTCATTGATCTCGGCCACTCCAAAATCCCTCGGGTCATCTACCTTCCGTAAACCCAGCATGGAGAAGGGGCTGTTCACTACTTCTTTTACATCATATTCACAGATGCTGTCGCCCAGCACCACAAACACTTCATCATTATTAACGATATTCTTGGTCAGCCTGATAGCATGCCCAACACCCTGCCGGTCAGCCTGGTGCACATAGTGTGCCTTAAGGTCAGGATATTTATTGCGTACATGATCCTGGATCTTATCGCCGAGATAGCCTACTATAAAGATAAATTCGTTGATACCCGCTTCCCGCAACTGGTCAATGATAATGCTGAGCACAGTCTTGCCTGCCAGTGGAATTAAAGCCTTGGGTTGTGTATAACTATGAGGACGCAGCTTTGTGCCTGCACCCGCTACTGGTATGATCGCTTTCATTGAACCTAACAACCGCCGGGGGCGGTAACCTTTTTATAAATTAAAAGCCAACGAAAGTAACGATTTTAGAATAAACAAAAACTTTGCACAAGCCGCCCACCCGATGCCCGGCTAACTTACTTTTGCAGCGGATTTTACAAGGTGCCCAACCATAGTACTGCTATTCTACTTCGTTGCGTCGCACACTTCATCGTCCGGTAATTCTATTCAGCTAAACGAAATATCAACAACCCGTATGCAAAAAGACACGGCAATATTCGATCTCCTCAACAAAGAACTGGACCGTCAGCGTCATGGTATTGAATTGATCGCTTCAGAAAATTTTACTTCCCTTCAAGTGATGCAGGCTATGGGAACAGTAGCCACCAACAAATACGCTGAAGGTTATCCCGGCAAACGTTATTATGGCGGTTGCGAAGTGGTGGATGAGATCGAAACACTGGCCATTGAACGACTAAAAAAAGTATTCAACGCCAGCTGGGCCAACGTGCAACCACACAGTGGTGCCCAGGCCAATGGGGCTGTTTTTCTTGCCGTCATGAAACCGGGAGAAAAAATACTGGGGCTTGATCTTAGTATGGGCGGACACCTTACACATGGAAGCCCGGCTAACTTCAGCGGTAAAACCTACCAGGCCCTGCATTATGGCGTTACCAAAGATGGTATTGTTGATTATGACCAGTTAGAAAAAACGGCCCTGGCTGAAAAACCAAAAATGATCATCTGTGGTGCTTCTGCTTACAGCCGCGACTGGGATTATAAACGTATCCGTGAAGTAGCGGATAAGATCGGTGCCATTGTGTTTGCAGATATTGCACATCCTGCCGGCCTGATCGCTTCGGGCTTATTGAACGATCCGTTTGATCATTGTCATATTGTTTCTTCCACTACGCATAAAACATTGCGGGGACCAAGAGGCGGTATCATAATGCTGCGTCATGATTTTGAAAACCCCTGGGGCATTAAAGATCCCAAAGGAAATACAAGGATGATGAGCCAGTTATTGGATCTAGCCGTTTTCCCAGGCACACAAGGCGGGCCATTAGAACATGTGATCGCTGCCAAAGCAGTTGCATTCGGCGAAATACTGTCTGAAGATTTCAAGGCCTACGGCAAACAGATCATCAGCAATGCGCAGGCAATGGCCAGGGCTTTTGTAAGCCGCGGTTATAACCTTATCAGCGATGGTACCGACAACCACCTGATGCTGATCGATCTTCGCAATAAGGACCTCACCGGTAAAAAAGCACAGGAAACACTGGACAAAGCTCATATCACCCTGAATAAAAATGCCGTG
>CALRSN020000014.1:0-14518 GCA_943370865.1 Bordetella parapertussis | reverse complement strand
ATTACCTTAACCTCCGGTATCGACAAAAGAAGCGGCGGCTACAAAGACCTCGTGGATGAATTCTACGGACAGGCTGTAAAACAAAACAGCAACCTGGAATCCATTGAAGATGGTATCACTGCTTTCTACAAAAAAAGAGAAGATGCCCTGGAAAAGTATAACAGCTTTACATCCTACAACAGCCGCTACTATGCCGATGCCCGGTCGCATATCAATACTATACCCGATGCCGCCACCAAACAACGGGCTGCTGACCTGGTTAATAAAAGCGAAGCTGCCTATTTAGCCAAACTAAGCAACTGGCAAACTTCCATAACCAGCCTGAACAGTAAGGAAAGAGAATTGAAAAGCCTGCATGAATTATTGAAACTGGTGATTGCCACCCCGGTGATGGAAAATTACCAGCAGAACAACCTTCCCGATAACAGCAAGCTGAATGAAACCAATGGCGATCTGCAGCAACTGATCGAAAAGATAAAAGCGATCACTAAATAAAATTCCTTGCAAAACCGGGGTTGCCAACATTGATACTTCGCCTGCTCCTTTTACAGATTGGGCCGGAGCTATTGTCCCAATCCGTGAATTACTTCCTGTAATGCTCTATTGAATTCGCCCGGTTTTTCAAGCATGGGGTAATGGCCTGTATTATGCACATAGGCTACTGCAGCCCCTTTGGCACAGTACTTATTCAATGAATCAATTTTAACAGGCATGATATCACTATTAACGAGGTAAAGTTTATGATTCAATTTTTGCATCCTTGATTGTCCATCCGCTGCAAAGAAAGTAAAAGATTTAAGTACTTGTACTGCCACTAATGAATCAGCATTGATGATACTTCGCATGACTCTTTGTTTTATGGCTGTATCAGTAGAAGGCTGAAAAAGGTATTGTTCCATAGAGGCTGTAATTACACTGTCAAAGCGGGAAGCGAACACAGAAAAGAATGCTTCGGCATCAGCCCTGCTTTGCTCACTAAGAGGAACAGCAGGTTCATGCAGGTTATCAATTCCCACAATACCTGTTAGCAGCTGAGGGTACCTGTTGCTTAGATCCAGCATTATATCACCCGACATGGAATGCCCGATTAGAATTACATTCTTTAGCCCCAGCTGCCCTATGACAGCCTTCACATTCTCTGTATAATCTTTAAAACTCCAGCTACTATTAATCTTGCCGGACTGGCCAAAACCCGGCAGATCAACAGTAACGACCGTGTATTTTGGTGAAAAAAAATCAACTTGGGATTGCCAGTATTCTTTACTAATACACCAGCCATGTACAAACAAAAGAGTTGTATCGCCGGCACCATATCTGTTATAGGCTATTTGCACACCATTACTCTCAACAGTTTGGATCGACGGGTTATTACTACAAGCCCAACAAATAGCAAGGGCAGGGAACAGGTATAAAAGCTTTTTCACCTAGCGGCTATTTGCAGTAAAACTAAGAATAATTGGTTTTGCATATATAAAAAAGGCCCTGTTTCCAGGGCCTTTGCAATTTCGTCACTCCATCACATCATCGGTGCAGGGGCTGCGGGAGCTGCGGCAGGAGCTGCTTTCTTACTACGTTTCGCATGCCCTGAAGTTACTTCTGCGACAGGATCTACCAGTAGGGTTGCAAGAAACTCGTTAAAGGCGGTTATGCAATCATTATTATCTGTTACCAGTTCAATAAAAAAACTTTCCTGGCCATTGGTAAACGAATAGAAATACACCCTGACCTCTTTTCCATTCATCGTGCTGTTGCCATAAGAGGAGAAACCAATATTTCCATTTGTTTCTGTTTTTACCAGCTGTCTTGCATTTTGATTATACCGGGCATTCGTGGTGTTTTTGGATTTTCGCTGTTGCAGGTAGCTGGCGGCGGTGTTCACCGACCCTTTTTCGGTATTGTAAATGGTGATCTTGCAAAACCCGCCTTTCTTTGTACTGTTTTCCAGTACAACGGATGATGTACCGGTTGTGCTTTGCCAGCCGGCAGGCACGGTGTAAGTGGCAATCCCTAATTTATTTTGTGCCAACAACTGCCCGGCGCAAAACAGTAGCAGGACAGGAAGTAAAATCTTTTTCATACTGAACGTGGTTTGATGATTAAAAATTGATAGGGCAAACTTATTATCTCTACCCGGCTGCGCTTATCCTGTAAAAGCAGGATTTTTAGTACATTCCTGTATGAAAAATATTCTCTTAGCTCTTCTTGTTCTGCTATCCTCCTTTTACACTGGTGCCCAACAGGCGAAGGACAGCACTGCCATAAAAAAAGTATTGGAAAAGGAAGCGGCCACCTGGCGGTCGGGTGATGTGAAAGCACATGCCGACTGCTGGTATGTTCAACCCTATAGCCGTATTTTGGTATCCACCGCTGATGGCAATTGTTATGATGTGGCCCCGGAAAATGTGGTAAACCCTCCGGCAGGTATGATGGGCAAGGGCGGCCATGCTGTACTCAGCAATTTTACATTCAGCATACAGAAAAAACATGCTTGGGTAAGCCATGATGAAGTATCGGTAGCGGCCGATGGCAGCAAATCCTATTCGCATGAAATACGGCTGCTGGAGAAAATTAAGGGGCAATGGAAATTAGTGGGGCAGTCTATACATATTTATAAACCGGGATAAAGCCTGTGTTGTTGGTGAGAAACGCCAACAACAGCAGAATTGTATAATCACCTTCCCCGAAAAGATGGGAACCCCTGCGGCTGTTGTCCATCCTTGAAAAAGAGTACCCAAAACAGGTAAGCGAATGCCACAAAAAGAAGAAAGATTCTAAGCCACTTCGGAAGCTCCTCACCAGGTTTCTCTTTTCGTTTTCTATCCATACGAAATACAATCTTTGTATAAAGATCGGGCGATATTGACAAATACGATCACTTAATAGTTTTTGAAACAATTGTCAGGCCACCTCGTTAGGTTGTTAGTGAGAAACACTATCAACGGCGTAAAAGAAACACTATTTTGGGTTTGGCCCTTGATTCCCTTGTGTAATATGGCGAATAGGGTTACTTATCATCGGAAGTCCTAATTCACTCCTTAAATCATTTCTTAATGAGTTCATAAGAGGGTCAGCATTAACTTCAGCCCCAGTCTCGAAAGTTTTTATCATAACATCGATCATTTGAATCTGCTCCTCACTACCAAAAAATTGAATCTTTGAAAAAGCTTCTTCTACATCTAAAAACAAGGTCGAGTCTTTAACAAATCCTTTTCGCAAGGCGGTCGTCATGTCGTTATAAGCCTCAATAAGATATTGTGTTTTAACATCTCTTGATTTATTTCTTTTATCAGCCCTTTTTGAAGCAGAATTAGTCAAACTGAATGTAATTACTCCTACAATTACAGTAACAATATGGCTCATACTTATATCCCATTTAATATGGCTTTTAATTGACCTCCAAATTTTTCTCATAATAAGTAGTTTTAAAATATTTCTAAGTGATTATTATAAGTGAAAGAAAAACAGAGCTAAAAAGAAACAACCCTATACAAGTAGATTGCATAAGGTTGTTAACGATAATTTAGAAATCTTTCTGATGATTACATAACCCTATTTCACTTCCTCATACGGAACATCCGTCACATTATCATTCGCAGTAGCACCGGCAGTTTGTTGCTGGGCTCCTGCATCAGGGCCGGGTTGCGCAGCACCTTCCTGGGTGTTCTTATACATATCCTCACTGGCGGCTGTCCAGGCGGCATTCAGGGCAGCCAAAGCTGTATCAATAGCCGGTATATCCTGTGCCTTATGGGCTTCTTTTAATTTTTCAGCGGCCTGCTCAATGGTAGCTTTCTTATCCGCCGGTATCTTGTCGCCGTATTCCTTCAGTTGTTTTTCGGTCTGGAACACGAGGCTGTCGGCCTGGTTCAGTTTTTCCACTTTTTCTTTCTCTGCTTTATCAGTGGCTTCATTGGCTTTTGCTTCGGCCTTCATTTTTTCCACTTCCTCTTTGCTTAAACCGGAGCCTGCTTCAATATGGATCTTTTGCTCCTTACCGGTTCCCTTGTCTTTGGCAGTAACGTGTAAGATACCATTGGCATCAATATCAAAGATCACTTCGATCTGCGGTACACCTCTTGGTGCCGGCGGAATACCATCCAGGTTGAACATACCAAGGCTCTTGTTATCCTTCGCCATACTTCTTTCGCCCTGCAACACATGTATCTGCACACCGGGCTGGTTATCGCTGGCAGTAGAGAACACTTCTGATTTCTTGGTCGGGATCGTTGTATTCGACGGGATCAACGGAGTCAGCACACCACCCATGGTTTCGATACCGAGTGTCAGCGGGGTAACGTCGAGCAGCAATACATCTTTCACTTCACCGGTCAGTACCGCACCCTGTATGGCCGCACCTACTGCCACTACCTCATCAGGGTTCACACCACGGTTGGGTTTTTTACCAAAGAATTTCTCCACGATCTCCTGCACTTTCGGGATACGGGTGGAACCACCCACCAGGATCACTTCATCAATTTGTGAAGTAGATAAGCCGGCATCTTTCAAGGCCGCTTCGCAGGGTTTCAAACAACGGGTGAATAAATTATCAGCCAGGGCTTCAAATTTTGCACGGCTCAGTTTTTTCACTAAGTGCTTGGGCACTCCATCCACCGCGGTGATATAAGGAAGATTGATCTCTGTTTCAGAAGAAGAAGACAATTCCACTTTCGCTTTTTCTGCGGCTTCTTTCAAACGCTGCAAGGCCATCGGGTCTTTGCGCAGGTCAATGGCTTCGTCTTTTTTAAATTCGTCGGCCAGCCAGTCCATAATCACCTTATCAAAATCATCACCGCCTAGGTGAGTATCACCATTGGTTGATTTTACTTCAAACACCCCGTCGCCCAGTTCGAGCACTGAGATATCGAATGTACCACCACCGAGGTCAAACACGGCGATCTTCTGATCGTGGCGGCCTTTGTCAAGGCCATAAGCCAAGGCAGCAGCGGTCGGTTCGTTCACAATACGGCGAACGGTAAGACCGGCAATTTCACCGGCTTCCTTGGTAGCCTGGCGCTGGGCATCGTTGAAATAGGCCGGCACGGTGATCACCGCTTCGGTCACTTCATGGCCGAGGTAATCTTCGGCTGTTTTCTTCATTTTCTGCAGCACCATTGCTGAGATTTCCTGGGGCGTATAGAGTCTGCCATCTATGTCAATACGAACGGTATTATTGTCACCTTTTGCCACTTTGTAGCTCCAATGGCTGATCTCTTCGGTCACCTCATCAAAGCGGCGGCCCATAAAACGCTTCACTGAGCTGATGGTATTGTGGGGGTTGGTGATAGCCTGGCGTTTGGCCGGGTCACCTACTTTACGTTCACCATTTTTCAGAAAAGCCACTACAGACGGGGTCGTACGGCGGCCCTCGTCGTTAGCGATCACCACCGGCTCGTTGCCTTCCATCACGGAAACGCAGCTATTGGTGGTTCCTAAGTCGATTCCTATAATCTTTGCCATAATGCTTGGGTTTATTGTTCACTATAGCTTGTCAATCATTGTGCCGCGGGGGAAAAAGTGAAAAAATGGCAGGTTTTGGGGATAGGTTAAGCCGGTATAAGGTCTGCTATTATAGAGAATCCAGCGTTTCCTGGCAAATTAATGCAATAGCCAAAGGGCGGCCCTATTTCAGGTTTTGGATGATGGTGTTCTGTGTTTCACTGATCTTTTTAAGCAGGTTGGAAAGTGCCTCCATCGCTTTACTCTTCCGGTCCATGGCCATTTGCAGGCGGAGTGACTCCATCTCTCCCATTTCACTCATGGAGTCAAGATCGCTTTTCATCGTCTCCACCGTTGCATCTATTTCCTTTTTGGTTGCGATCCTCTTTACAGGAGCAGGCCTTACCAGTTTTACGGTATCTGGGTTTTTCCCTTTTTGCAGAGCCTTCGCCTGGTTTATTACCAGGCTGAAAGAATCCAGCTGTACATTGCTGATAGTACGGCTGCTATTTATTTTACTCATGGCATTCCGCAGTTTCGCCTTTTGTTCATTGATGGACTTAACATTTGCCATGATAGCTTTCAGGTCTTCCTGTGCACTCTTGGAAGCTTCCATCAGTACAAGAAAAGCAATTGCTTCAATATCCTGGTCATTTAAATTACCTGATGCGCCGTAAGACTTTGCCTTTGTCATTACATCAGCTTCTGATAGTTTTTTTTTGTTCACTTCTGCTGCAGTAGTTTTTATCCACTTTACATGCTTTGAATTTATCGCTGCCATCGCTTTTTTATAAAATGCTTCAGCTTCCGGTGAGGGTTCATTTTGGGCTGTTGCTGCAAAGGGTATAAGTAAAAGTGAGCAAACAAGGAAGGCTAATACTATTTTCATGACCTAAAGTTTAGATTCTAAAGTTCCTTTATTCCAGGATATCTATGAAAAACAAGTTTTAAAAACTGGTAGAGCAGGAATCTTACATTTGCTGGTAAAACTATCAGCATGGCTACCTCAATAGCTGACAAGCTCAGGATCAAAGAGAACTATACCCTGCTCACCCTTCATGCCCCGGCTGATTTTAAAAAAGGATTACTGGGTTTGCCAACAGGTGTTAAGATAACAGATAGTGGAAAGGAATATAACCAGTTGCATTGGTTTGTACTGAATCGGGCACAGTTAGAAAAAGAGATGAGCAAGGTGATGAAGCTGCTGAAACCGGGAGTAACAGTTTGGGTCTATTATCCAAAAGCCAGTTCTAAAATACAAACCGACCTGACAAGGGATAAGGGCTGGGATTGTTTGCTGGCGGAAAGCGATAAGCTGACCTGGATCAACCTGATCTCTTTTAATGAAACCTGGTCGGTCTTTGGGTTCAGGGGCAAAACGGAAGCAGATAAAAAGAAGGAAGCTCAACCCAAAGAAGAACGGGAAATTTTTAAGTGGGTCAATCCAACTACCAAAGAAGTAAAACTGCCCGGAGAACTATCTGCCGCATTGAAGAAACATAAAAAGGAAGCTGCCTATTTCGAAACGCTATCTTTTACCTGCAAAAAAGAATACATTGAATGGATCGTAACCGCCAAACGGGAAGAAACCAAAATAGAAAGAGTGAAAGGAACGATTGAGCGGCTTGGCAAAAAATGGAAGAACCCCTCGAACCGGTAAACACTTATTATGAAAACTGCACGGGACATACATCCTGATTTTCTTTCCCTGTTAGAGTTGAAACAACAGCCCGTCATCAAACTGTTTAAAGACCTGCGGGCCTGGCTGCTCGATATTTACCCAGATGCTAACGAACTGCTTTATCATACCCACGCATTGACAACCGTATTTTCCATTTCAGAAAAATTGCAAGATGCCTATTGCATGATCCCCATTTACACCAACCATCTGAATTTAGGTTTCAATAAAGGAACCCTGATCGAAGACCCTCATCAGTTGTTAACCGGAACAGGAAACCTGATACGACATATTCCTGTACAGGTCCCGGAAGATTACAGGAATAATAAAGTCAAAAAGCTCGTTCAATCAGCTATCGAACTTGCACTTGAAGACATGACAACTAAAACAAAAACAACCCGGAAAACAATTTCTAAAATCAAAAAAGCCGGGTAACCTGGCAAACTATGCAACTTACTCCCGACATATACCAACGCATTGTGGCCGCCAAGGTGTATATAGATGCCAACTATCATGAACCGATTGACCTGGAGCAGATCTCGCAACAGGCTTTCCTTTCCAAGTTTCATTTTCACCGCCTGTTTACTAAAGTATATAAGAAAACACCGCACCAGTATCTTACACAAACAAGAATAGAAGCGGCGAAATTATTACTAGCCAAAGAAGGCATCAGTATCACTGATGTATGTACCATGATCGGATTTGAAAGCCTCGCTTCTTTCAGTTTATTATTCAGGAAGCAAAGCGGTCACACACCACAGTATTACCGGAATATTGCCTGGCTGAAAAAGAAATTAGCGAAAGAGCAGCCTAAACGATTTATTCCGCATTGTTTTATTGAACAGTATAAAATCTGATACCAGGAAAGCAAGATTCAATAAACCAGTTCTCTCCTTCCTTCCTACATTTGATACAATCTAAAACCAACCAACATGGTAACAAAATTTTCCCACACCACTCTTTTTGTGCTGGACCAGGACAAGGCATATAATTTCTATGTCAACATACTGGGGTTTAAAGTAAATACCGATGCCACGATGGAAAGCGGTTACCGCTGGCTCACCCTCAATCCACCGGAACAACCCGACCTGGAAGTGGTGCTGATGCCGGTGCTGCATGAAAGCATGGTAAAAAGTGATGCCTGCCCCGACGGTTTTGATGAAGAAAGTCGGAATGCTTTTAAAGTGTTACTGGAAAAAGGGATCATGGGTGCCGGTGTACTGTACACGACCGATTGCCGGGCATCGTATGCAGAATTAAAAGCAAAAGGTGTGGACCTGACGGAACCCAAAGAACAATTTTACGGAATTGAATGTGTGGTGAAAGACGGCTGCGGCAACTGGTTCAGTATGACACAGCCCAAAGAGATGTGATCAATAGCGCAGTGCCAGCGGTGTGATACCCGACCAGCGAAACAGGAGCATTTGTCCTTTGCGGGTGCGGCATATCAGCATTATAATAGCGAGGGTGAGCATAAAATTTTGTTTAAAACCAGTAAGCTATACAGGCCTTGGTGAAGTACGTTCATTTCCTTCGTAATAAAAGCAGGAGCTTTGTTAATTCCATTGTCCTTTTTATGCTAAACGACTTTGTAGTTGTATTACTACCTGGTCATTTTTTTTGCATAGTCGCTTAAGTAGCTGTTTTTTACGACGTAATTTCTTCACAATTCTTTTTCCATTCTTTCCTTACTTTAGCTTATCAATGAAAAACATGAACGGAAAAGGAATTGTTCTTTTAGCAGCAGCAATAATTCTCCTGGCTTCCTGCTCACCCAAGATCAACCCGGAAAAACCCACGCTGGCACAAACAAATTTCAAACTGGATTCTTTACCCGTCTCCGAGATTAATGTGCCCATCCAGGTTAGTTTGAAACCTGTTTATGCGATGGCAGAAAAAAGTGTGGACACTTTATTTACTTCTCCTAAATACCCGGATGAATGGATCTATGATGGTTGTGATACCAGGTATAAATATTCCTTCCGCCGCAGTCCTTTACAAATGAAAGCCACCGGTACTTCCTTATCATTAGGCTTCACCGGTTATTATAAGATCATTGGTTCTACAAGGGTTTGTGTGGCCGGTGTTGCCGTTTCTCCGTGGACAGCTCCCTGCCGTTGTGGTTTTGATGAGCCGGAACGAAAAGTAAATGTTTCGTTTACCAATTCATTAGCCGTGCAGCCCGATTATAAAGTGAAACTGGCTATCAAAAGAAATGAGCCGCAAGCCCTGGATAAATGCGAGGTCTGTTTCTGGGGACAGGATATCACCAAACAGGTGTTGAATGGTTTGAAAACAGAACTGGATGCGGCCAAAGCGGATCTGGATAAGAACTATGGCACAGTGGATCTGAAATCAAAATTCCAGCAGGTATGGGACCAATTGAATAAAGTATATGATCTCTATGGCATGGGCTGGCTGCAGGTGAACCCCCAACGGATCCGCATCAACAGTTTATATGCCCGTAATGACTCTCTGAATGTGATACTCGGCCTGTCGGCCAAACCGGTGATCAGTTTTGAAAAACCGGCAGAGCAAAGTTCCTGGTTGCCCAATATTACCGACTTCAATAATAGACCCGGTTTCAATATTTTCCTGGATGCTGTGCTACATTATGATTCATTGAGTAACCTGCTGAATATGCAGGCCAGCGGTAAAGAATTTGACCTGAACAAAGGCCCGGTGAAAAAGAAGTTTATCATCAAAGACGTAAAACTATTCGGTTCGGGTAATGAAAAGCTGATCATCCGTATCAATTTCGGAGGCACCAATGAAGGCACCATGTACCTCGTTGGCAAACCGGTCTATGATCCTGAAAAAAAATTACTGGAGATAAAGAATATTGATTTTGATATCAAATCCAAAGATGCGTTGCTGAAAGCTGCCGACTGGTTATTCAACCGTAGAATTGTGAATGAGATCAGCAAATATGCCAAATATGACCTGACCGCTTATCTTGATTCTGCTAAAACATCCATGGGGCAATATCTGAACCGGGAATGGATGAAAGGTATCCGCAGTTATGGAAGCATCACCGATCTTAAACTGATCGGCATTTACCCGCTTGATAAATTTTTAGTGATCCGCAGTAATTGCACCGGCTCCATGTCAGTGAAAGTGGAATCAATTGATTTTAGTCTGTGATCTCTTTTTCATCATCCACTTCCTTTATTTTGAAAGTGAAATAACGCTGGGCGATATAACTGATCACAATGATCATGAAGGTGGAAATAACCTGTGCCAGCACCGCATCCATTTTAATGATCTCCACGAATACTTTCAGGGCAATATAGTTCAGGGCCAGGTTGAACAGGTAGATCACCAGGTAACGGAACAACTGCACTTTCCCTTTCACCCTCGAGTCGTTGAACACCACGTATTTCATCAGGAAAAAACCAAAGGGGAAACCAAAGAGAAAAGAAGCAAAAAGGGCCGCCGAGTGTGGCGTGAATGCATAGAAATCTAACTGTAGTAACTGTTCTTTAAAAACATATTTCAGGCAAATGAAATAGACCACAAAGCTCAATACGGCATTGATACCACCGCAGGCTGCATACCGGAAGGTCCGCAGGGGCATGATCCGGCGAAACAGCGGGTGAAAGAAGTCGATCATGGGCAGGATCAGTTCCCGGATGCTATGGATATGTTTTTTCATGACCGGGCAAAGTAAATAAAAGAAACAGCAAAACTGAAATTCCGGCGGTTAAATCACCGGAACCGCCGTTGCTTCCTGTTTAACCGGGCCGGGTTTCTTACATTTGCGCAATAATTGACAAGGATGAGTATCGTAAACAGGATAAAGCCATTAGTTGTAAAGGCACTGCAGAATATCAGCGGGCATGCGTTCAAAGAAACCGACCTCACCGTCAGTTCCACCAAACCGGAATTTGAGGGAGATTATACAATCGTGTTGTTCACGTTTATCAAACAACTAAAAAAATCACCGGAACAATTAGGTGCGGAACTGGGAGATGAATTGCTGAAAAATGACCCCTCTTTTTTCAAAGCCTATAATGTTATCAAGGGATTTTTGAACCTGACCATTGATGACAGCTACTGGCTGGAGGTGTTACAGTCCGGGTACAGCAATAAACAATTCGGGCTAAGTGCAGCCAACGGGCAGAAAGTGATGGTAGAGTACTCCTCTCCTAACACCAACAAGCCTTTGCACCTCGGGCATTTGCGAAATAATTTCCTGGGATGGAGTGTCGCAGAAATATTAAAAGCTAAGGGATACGAGATCATTAAAAGCTGTATTGTTAATGACAGGGGTATCCATATCTGTAAGAGTATGATTGCCTGGCAGCTATTTGCCAACGGTGCCACGCCGGAATCAACAAATATGAAAGGTGATCATTTTGTTGGCGAATATTATGTGAAGTTCAACGATGAATATAAAAAACAAGTAGAAGAACTGGTGGCAGTTGGCATGACGAAAGAATTAGCCGAGAAAGAAGCACCGATCATAAAAGGCACCCAGCAAATGCTGCTGGACTGGGAAGAAGGCAAACCTGATGTGATAGCACTTTGGAAAAAAATGAACAGTTGGGTCTATGCCGGTTTTGATGTCACCTATAAACGTATCGGCAGCGATTTCCAGAAAATGTATTACGAAAGTGAAACCTACCTGCCTGGTAAAAAATTTGTAGAAGATGGATTAAAGACCGGCGTTTTCTTTAAAAAAGAAGATGGCAGTATCTGTATAGACCTGACCGATGAAGGACTGGATGAAAAATTAGTATTAAGAAAGGATGGCACTTCTGTATATATCACGCAGGATCTTGGTTTGGCACAACAGAAATACGAAGAGTTCAAGTATGACCAGAGTATTTATGTGATAGCGGATGAACAGAACTATCATATGAAAGTGCTGAAGCTTATCCTGAAGAAACTGGGTAAGCCTTATGCAGATGGCATCTATCACCTGAGTTACGGTATGGTGGAATTGCCAACCGGAAGGATGAAAAGCCGGGAAGGCACTGTAGTGGATGCAGATGACATGGTGGAAGAAATGGTGAATGTGGCACGGAATAAAACCGAAGAGCTGGGAAAAGTAAAAGACTTTACCGAAAGCGAACTGAAAGAATTGTATGATACAATTGCATTAGGAGCCATAAAATTTTTCTTACTGAGAGTTGATCCTAAAAAGAAAATGATCTTCAACCCGGAAGAGTCTATCGACTTTCAGGGATTCACTGGTACGTTTGTGCAATACACCCATGCGAGAGTAAAATCAATACTCAGGAAACAAAAAGCAGCTGATGGACCTCTGACCACAGAGCATAGCCTGTTGAAATTGGAGAAGGACCTTATTGTTTCGCTGGAGCAATACCCGGCAATTATTGACCAGGCCGCTACGGAACATAATCCCTCACTAATTGCGATCTATGTCTTTAACCTGGCCAAATTATTCAATCGGTTCTTTACTGAACATTCTGTAATGAATGCCGAAACCGAAGAGAAAAAACAACTGCGTTTGCAAATAGCTGCCATGACCGCTAATGTGATCGCCTCTGCGATGAGTTTGCTGGGAATACGAGTGCCGGAGAGAATGTAGTAAGAGTCTGGAGTGGTTAGTCAGTAGTCGGAAGTCATGAATAAATAGCATTAAAAAAAGCAACCGAACCTGGTTGCTTTTTTAATTTCTTATCTAACGACTACAGACTATCGGCTCAGAACTCCTTAAAATCCCATCATTTGTTTCTTTTGTTTCAGAGAAGCAAGGCTCGGGTCAAGTTCAATCGCTTTATCACAAAGTGCCATGCCCTTCTCCTTTTCTCCTTTTTTCTGGTAGCTCATCCCGATCATATACAAAGCCGAAGCATTGGCTTTATCATATTCGAGTACTTTATCCCAGTAATCAATCGCTTGCTGGTATTTTCCTTTATAATAGTAAGCCTCTGCCAGCATGTTCAGGATATTGAGGTCGCTGGGTTTTCTTTTTAATATTTCTCCCATGATAGCGGCTCCCTGGTCAAGATCACCCACGTTCAGGTAAGCAATGCCAAGGTTCTCCAGGTAATCATTATCTCTTTTGTATCCCTTTTCACCGGCCAGCAAGATATATTTCAGTGAATTCTTATCATCATGCATGGCATAATAGATCAGCCCCAGTTCATAGATCCAGTAATTTTTGGAAGGATCCAGTTCAATCGCTTTCAGGAAATAAGGGATGGCCTGTTTGTAGTTCATCATATCCGCATAGCTATGGGCGATGAGATAAGGTATCTCGGCGTTGGTTGCATCTTCCTTCGCTGCTTCGTTCAGGTATTTGATCGCCTCACCATAGTTATCAAGATCATATTGAATCCGCCCGATATAAAAGTTAACCTTCTCAGCAGGATCGAGTTCTTTTAATTTAGTGGCATACTTGATCACATCCTCATGCTGCTTTAGCTGGTAAGAGAGAGTGGTCAGTTGTTTATAGATCGCAGCAGATCCGTCGCCCAGGTCCAGTAATTTTTTATACGAATCCCGGGCAAAGCTGTAACGGCGCAGTTCAAGATAGGCAAGAGCCAGTTCAGATACGATTTCTTTATTGTTAGAGTCATACCGAACGGCTTTTTCAAAATTCTTCAATGATTCTAATCGCCTACCGTTTTGTTTTTCCAATAAACCTTTTTGGTAAAAATAGCCTGCGCTGTCAGGAGGCAGGTTCAGCTGGGTGACCGAAGTCTGTGAATAGGCCATGTAAGTGGTCATCACCAGGCACAAGGATAGGATTTTACGGATCATAGGGTTCCCTTTTAATTGGATATTTTTCTGGTTACGCAACACAAGTTACAGGTTTACAGTTACTAATCGCCTCAAAACCACCCTTTAATCAGCCATAATCATTCCAAAATAGTAGTTATTTCAGAATAATCCCAGCAAGTGCTGGTAAATTTACGATAAGGCGGTATTTTTTTTGAGCCTTGTCAACCAGCTCACTCCTGATCTCCGGGTTGTAAACGTTGCCTGTGCCCCAGTATATTGTCTTGTCGCTGTTGAATATTTCTTCGTTATACGCCTTTCCACTTACCTCGATGGCCCAGTCATTCCGCACCACGGGTGTCATGTTCAGGATCACCAGCAGGTCGTCCACTTTTTTCTTGCCTTTGCGGCGGTAGACCATCACCGATTCCTGGCGGTGATTAAGGTCCACCCATTCAAACCCATCCTGGCTGAACTGGTTGGAGAAAAGTGCAGGTTCATCTTTCAAAACTTTATTCAGGTCGGCCACGCAATCTTTCAGTAACCGGTGACAATCGAATTGTAACAAGCCCCAGTCCAGTTCTGATTTATAATTCCATTCTGTTGTTTGCCCGAACTCATCGCCCATGAACAGCAACCGGCCACCGGGATGTGTCCACATATAGGTGTACATCAACCGGAGATTAGCAAATTTCTGCCATTCATCTCCCG
>CALRSN020000013.1:0-15256 GCA_943370865.1 Bordetella parapertussis | reverse complement strand
TTACCCACTTCGGTCCAAAAGTTGACATCGGTTACCTGGCTAACAAGCTAAAATTTACGCTTACCATTTTCGTTGTAGAAGGACCTGATTTAAACAATCTCACTTCCCTGTGGCCGGGCTTATCTGTCAGTTACCTGTTTAAAAGAAATAAGAAATAGTGTCACTGTCTCAACTTCAGTTGCACCACATTTTCAATATGCAGGGTATGCGGGAACATATCCACCGGTTGAATTTTAGTGACCGCATATTTTTCATCCAGCAAAGCAAGGTCCCTTGCCTGCGTGGCCGGGTTGCAGCTTACATATACCACCACGGGTGCTGCGATCTCCAGTATCTTCCTGACTAATTTTTCATGCATACCGGCTCTCGGCGGGTCGGTGATGATGACATCGGGTTTGCCATGCAGGGCAAAAAATTCATCATTACAGATATCAATTACATCACCTGCATAGAATTCCGCCTCCTTAAGATTGTTCAATGCGGCATTTTCCCTGGCATCATCAATAGCAGCGGCTATCATTTCCACACCAATGATCTTCTTCGCTTTTCCACTTACAAAAATGCCGATACTGCCCGTGCCGCAATAGAGATCATAGATAATTTCATTCCCTGTCAGCTCTGCAAATTCTCTTGTTACCTGGTACAACCGTTCTCCCTGTTGGGTATTGGTCTGGAAAAAAGATTTCGGTCCGATCTTGAACCGAAACTCTTCTAACTTCTCGATCACATAGCCTTTGCCATGATAAGCTACTGGTGACAGGTCGTGCAGGCTGTCATTCATTTTGATATTGATCGTATACAGCAGCGTGGTGATCACCGGAAATTTTTCCAGCAAATGGTCCAGTAAGGCTTTGATCTTTTCTTCATCATTTTCCCCAAATACAATATTCACCATCAGCTCACCTGTTTCACACAACCGCACCTGCATGGTCCTTAACAAGCCAACATGGTTTCTTATATCATAGAAACTGTAGTCATGTTGTCTTGCAAATTCTTTGATCGCTAGCCGGATCGCATTGGTGGGTTCGGCTTGTAAATAACAAGTTGTTATATCCACGATCTTATCAAACATGCCGCGGGCATGAAAACCCGCCACATTCTGTTCGTTATTGACGGCAGGATCGTTCAATTCTTCCTTTTGCAGGTAGCGTTTATTGCCAAACGTGTATTCAATTTTGTTGCGGTACTGTTGGGTGGCCACGGCACCCATGATCGGCAGCATCTCCGGCAACGCCACTTTGCCAATCCGCTGCAGGTTGTCTCTTACCTGCTTTTGTTTGAACTCTAACTGTTTTTCATACGGCAGCATCTGCCACTGGCAGCCACCACAAACCCCGAAATGGGAACAGAAAGGCTGCACCCGGTCTTTGGAATAGGAATGAAAGCGCAACGGCCATCCTTCGGCCCAGTCCTTTTTATTCTTGCCCAGTTGCACATCCACAACATCCCCCGGCACCACCCTTTCAATAAAGATCACTTTGCCATCCACCCGGGCCAGGCTCTTACCTTCGGCAGCATAGACCTCCACCAGGACCTTTTCCAGTACGATATTCTTTTTCTTTTTTCTCACGGCGCAAAACTAAGCCCATCACCCGAAAGGCAGCCAAAAAGCCCGGTTTCTTTTGGTTGATTACGCAACTGTTTCCGGGCCAGCCCCCTCTTTAAACCACTTATCCTTTTAACCCATTTTAAATATCTTTACGACTTATTCTGACTCATGAAAAAATGGAGCATCATAGCGGGCCTTTTACTCAGTATTCCGGCCTTTGCACAAACGGGTTACGAGATCAAAGTAACTTTCAAACCCTTTAAGAACCAGTTCATCTACCTGGGTCATTATGCCGGGAAGACATTGCCTATCGTTGACTCGGTGAAACTGGATGCGAACAGCACCGGAACTTTTAAAGGAAAGAAAGTACTACCCGGCGGTATTTACCTGGTGGGCTATCCCAACAAACAGGGCTTTTTTGAAATACTGCTGGACAAACAACAAAAGTTCAGCATTATCGCCGATACGGCTACGCTGAAGAAAGGAATCCAGTTCCAGAACAACCCGGACAATACCATCTTCAACGGTTACCAGCTCTACATGACTGAAAAAGGAAAAGAGATCAACAACCTCCGGCAACAACTGGGTGCAGCCACTACAGCAACCGATTCAGCCGCTATTAATGCAAAGCTGCTTAAAACAGACAGCAGCGTTAAAACTTACCGGGAAAATATTATCAAAAAAAATCCTACCAGTTTTCTCACTACCCTCCTGCAGGCCATGCGGGAACCGGAGTTACCTGTTGCGTTGCAACAGCAACGAACCAAGGCTGATTCCTTAGCTGCTTACCGTTATTATAAAGACCGTTTCTGGAATGGTATCAATTTCTGGGATAACCGCATGCTGCAAACACCTTTTTTTGAAGACAAGCTCGATAAATATTTTACGCAGCTGGTGGTGCCGGATGCAGATTCGGTGAATAAAGAACTGGACTGGATGCTGGGCTATGCTTCCGTCAATAAGGATATGTATAAATTCTTATTGTCAAAGTTTGTGAACCGTTATATCAACCAGAAATACATGTATGAAGATGCCATCTTTGTCCACCTGTTTGAAAAACACCTGGCAGCCAAAAAACCGGATTGGTATGATGATAAACAATACAAGACCATTACCGACAGGGCCTATAGCATGATGGCCAATATCGTGGGTACACCTGCCGCAGATATTGTATTGCCGGATAGTCTGGGTGTGGTACGATCCATGTATGCGGATTCATCTCTTTACACGATTGTCTGTTTCTGGGACCCCACCTGCGGCCATTGTAAAGAAGTGCTCCCCAAATTAGATTCGATGTACCGGGCCAAATGGAAAGCAGTTGGTGTTAACATATTTGCTGTGGCCAAAGAAACCGATGGATCCAAAAAAGACTGGTTGGGTTTCGTCAATGAAAAGAACCTGCAGCAATGGATGCATGTTTATTATTCTAAAGAAGAAGAAAAGAAACGTATCCAGGCTGGTATTCCCGGCTACTCCCAGCTTTACGATGTACTGACCTTCCCTACATTATATTTGCTGGACAAAGACAAACGGATCATTGCCAAGAAACTGAGCTGGGAGCAAACCGATGAAGTGCTGCAAATAAAAATGAAGGCACAGTAACCACTGCCAACATACCTGAAAATTCAAAACTATGAACAAGAGATTTTTCCTGCTGATCATTATTAGTACATTATCCTTCTCTTCCTTTTCCCAAACACTTTTTACCTATGGCCCATATGCTGTACAGGCCGATGAATTTGTAAAGGCATATAACAAGAACAATACAGCCCCGGCTGCCAATAAAGAGAAAGCCATGCGGGATTATCTTAACCTGTATATCAACTCCCGCCTCAAGATCAGGGAAGCACTGGAAAGAAGATACGATACCTTACCACAAATAACCGTGGAAGTAACCAACCTGCGCAACCAGATCATTGAAAACTTCATGAGTGATCCGCAGACCATGACCAGGTTAACCCAGGAAGCATTTGCCCGCAGCCAGAAAGATATTCATGTGGCCCATATTTTTATTGCTGCTAATAATAACGATACAGCCGCTGCATTCAACCAGGCCAACAGCATTTATGAACGTTTACAGAAAGGAGAAGATTTTGCTACGCTGGCCCAACAGTTTTCACAAGATCCCGCTGCTAAAACCAATAAAGGCGATATGGGATGGATCACCGCTTTCACCTTACCCTACATTTTTGAAAATGCTGTGTATGCAACTGCACCCGGCAAGTACAGTACTATTACCCGTTCAAAAGCCGGTTATCATATCTTCAAAAATATCGCTGAAAGAAAAGCGGTGGGTAAAATGAAAGCCAAACAAATTCTGCTGGCCTTTCCCCCCGGCTCTGATGCAGCGGCTCAACAAAAGATCGCTAAGAAAGCTGACTCGATTTATAAACGTTTGCTGGCCGGAGAATCTTTTGACAAATTAGCTACGGCATTCAGTAATGATTACACCACGGCCATTACCGGCGGCACCATGCCTGATTTTGGCGTGGGACAATATGATCCTGCTTTTGAAGCGAAAGTATGGGCATTGGCTAAAGATGGTGCCATTACAAAACCATTTCTTACTTCACATGGCTATCATATTGTAAAGCGTACCGGTATTGTTCCTGTTGTGACTGATGCGAATAATAAATCCAATGAACAGGAACTCCGCCAAAAGATCAACCGGGACCAGCGCTGGAAAGAATCCCGCGAAGTGATCTATAATAACGTAAAGGCAAAAGCCGGTTTTCAACCCGGAGCTTATGATAAGAACCATCTCTGGGCTTATACCGACAGCCTGCTGGATCGCCGCCCGCTAGGAACAGGAAAGAATATCAATCCTGATGGGAAGGTTTTTACGTTGGGAGATACGGCAGTAAAAGTATCCGACTGGATCACTTATGCGCAGGCATTTCGCTACAAACCGGATGGCTCTGGCAGAAAAACCTATGAGGAAGTGATGACCGATCATGTGAATGCGGTGGTGATGCAATACTACCGTGATCATCTTGAACTCTTCAATGCTGATTTCCGTAACCAGATGAATGAATTCAAAGAAGGTAATTTGTTCTTCGAGATCATGCAGCAGGAAATATGGAACCGCACCGGTACAGATACATTGGAGCAAAAAGCATTATACGAAGCGAATAAGACTAAATATAACTGGTCTAAAAGTGCTGATGCCGTGATCTTCTTTTGTTCTGATAAAGAAACGGCTGAATTATTGTTTAGCCAGGTAAAGAAAAACCCGGCTAACTGGAAAACTTATACCGATGCCCTGGTGGAAAAAGTTGTAGCTGATTCTTCCCGCTATGAGTGGCCGCAACTGCCCAGCAAAACCAAGATCGTTCCTTATACCGGTTTGGTAACAACCCCTCTGATCAATCCAACTGATAATACCGCTTCCTTTGCCTATATCAGTAAAGTTTATCCCGAACCTGCGCAACGCACATTCAATGAAGCCAAGGGATTAGTGATTAACGATTACCAGGCCCTGCTGGAAGAACAATGGATCAAAAGACTGAGAGAGAAATACCCGGTGAAAGTGGATGAAAAGGTTTTAGAAAGCTTACTTAAATAAGATAGAAGGCACTAAATAAAAAAACTCCGGTCACCCGGAGTTTTTTTATTCTAATTGCTTTATCCATTACAGTTGTTTCACCACATTCGCCACCACATGCGGTTTTCCTAATGTATAATAATGTAAAACAGGAACGCCGTTTTTCTTCAGGTCCCTTGATTGCGTTAACAACCACTCCTGCCCCACTTTCTCTACATCCTCATCTGTTTTGCATTTGAGTATTTCATTAGACAGGTCAGTCGGAAGATCAATATGGAAGGTTTTGGGAAGAACGGTTAATTGCTTTTTGCTGTACACCGGTTTTAAGCCAGGTATGATAGGTACATTGATACCCGCCTCCCGGCAGGCCTTTACAAAAGCATAGTACTTCGCATTGTCGAAGAACATTTGTGTTACAATATAATCCGCACCGGCATCGATTTTTTGTTTCAGGTACCGCAGGTCCGTTTCCATATTCGGTGCTTCAAAATGTTTTTCCGGGTAACCGGCCACACCTATACAGAATTCTGTTTTTTGGGTTCCTTTCAAGTCATCTTCCAGGTAAATACCGGCATTCAGGTTCACTACCTGCTGAAGCAGGTCGCTGGCATATTTATGCCCCCCGGGCTCGGGTTCAAAAGCTGTTTCATTCTTAGCTGCATCACCACGGAGTACCAGCACATTATCAATACCCAGGTAACGCAGGTTGATCAGTGCATCCTCCGTTTCATTCACACTAAACCCGCCGCAGATCAGGTGGGGTACCGTGTCTACATTGTACTTATTCATGATGGCCGCACAGATACTTTCGGTACCGGGCCTTTTACGGATGATCACTTTTTCAAAACTGCCATCGGTCCTTTTTTTAAACACATGCTCACTGCGGTGATAGGTAACATTGATAAACGAAGGCTTGAACTCCATCAGGGGATCAAGATGTTTATACAATGCTTCAATACCCTTACCCTTCAGCGGGGGGAGCACTTCAAACGATACTAAGGTGTCTTTAGCCTGGTTGATATGGTCGATTACCTTCATTGCTTGTCAAAAATTCCTGCAAACATACGCTGGTAGTTAAACATATCAAAAGCAATATGCAAAAGAGGTTAAGAAAGAAAGCTATGGATCCCCACTTAAAATCGCACCCCGATGGAAAGGCCGAAACGGATCCCGGGCAAAAAACCTTTATAATTGGTTTTTACATTTCTGCCGGCAGCATTTACCGTTACATCTAAGTTATCCCTGAGCAAAGGAATATCATTTACAAAATCGTTGATCTCGTTTTCAGCATCCTGCGCTTCGGCAAGACTCCAGGGAAGACCTGTACCGGTTTCCTGTGCTGCCAGGTTGTGTTGGGAGCTATTCGCCTCCGGGCCGAGGAAATACCAATCAATAATCACCCGTTTAGCGATCATGAATTGAACACCCAGTTGTGCACCGATCCCAAAGCCACTATAATCACTGGTTACCAGGAATGGGCGGTCGGTAAGCCCTATTGTAAAATCAGTACTGGTAGCAGCCTCGTTATCCAGGTATTTCAGGTAAGGTTCAAAATAAAAACCCTTCATCGGCTTTTTTCCGAGATACAACCTGTAACCGGCCATTAATGAAAAAGTTTTCATGGTCAGGCTGCGGTCTTTACCATCAATTTCAGCAGTCATTGTTTTTTCAAACGGAATGCCCACATTCAATGTAAATGAGCTTTTCTTTTTGAAATTCATTTCGGAACCCAGGCCAATCTTTCCAAAAGCCAGGCTGGCAGGTGACCATTTTACTGTAAACGATTTGTCAAATGCAGGCTCATCTTCGTCTTGAGCATTGATTCCGGCAAATATGAACAGAAAGCAGGTTAACAGAATTATTTTTGGCATACAATAAGATTTAGTGATGTAAATATCCAATATACTTCTATAACCGGGAATATAAAATAACATACCATCTGAAAATGCTTTATACTTTTTAAATTACCCCCGGCTTTCCTCTTAATTTCTTGAGTTATTAAATTCATCCTCCAATACCAGATATTTATATTCCCCCTGTATAATTTATACCACCCCGCATCTTTCCACTGCCATCACATCTTGAACGTTTACTATTCACCCACACATTTTTAGGAGGCTCGGTAGTTGTAACTGTAACTTCTTTCCAGATACTATTTCCCAAATTGCTTTTATACACTTTCTTTGACCTGTCTCCTGAAATCCTATAATCCTTTTTAACCATCCATCCCCTTCGCTTCCATCACAATTCATATCTCCAGCAAACCCATTACCTAAAAAACAGCGTTCCATCCTGTATCCCAACAAGGTAAAAATGTTAAAAAGCAGTATGCCTAACCGATCTGGAGTTTACTGATCATCAGCCGCCTATTTTTTCAGATACGGGTCAAGATCTCTTCTCCAGCTTTGCATCACCTTTTGGTAGTCCTGCACATACCGTTGGGTTTTCTCCGCAGGAAATAATCCATTGGCAACAAAATATTCATATCGCCGCGGATCTTTCCCGTACACTTTGGTAATAATATTAAAAAATCGTTCCTTACTTAATGAATGTTCATCCCATAAAGGCAGCAGTCCAACCGGCATACCTTCTTCGGCCCGGGCCAGGACATTAAAAAAATTGGCTCCGTCTATGGCAGCAGCTTCCGCCAGTTCATTCCCTGTTGTAAGAAGGAAAATAGAAAAATTGTCAACTACGTCTTCCTCGAGACCTGTTACAGAAAGATCGTATATATCAATCAGTGCATGGCCGATTTCATGAAACAAAATAAAAATGACAGCATTCATTGCTTTGGTACGAAGTTCATCCCCTTCATATACCTCCGCAAAAATGGTATAGATCACATCCACCATACTGGTACTAAAAGTGATCTTCCTGCTGTCCGGATCGTACCAGGCGTTAGTTGTATCCACTGCCTCTTTAAAATAGATCGGCACATCATGAGGGAGCTTAAAAAGCTGGTTAAGTTCTTTCACAACTTCATCCGCAATTCTATTTGTTCGCAGTTCAGCGATAACATCTTTTGCAGGACTATTCTTCCTTATTAAATGATAGAGCAACCTGAAATCACCCTTATCGGGATATGGGTCTTCAGCTGCCGTTATTTTTTGAGGATCATTATCACAGCCTGAGAGGCTTAACAATAAACCGGCGAGGCAACTAACCAGTAAATAATACAGGGGCAGCGATTTTTTTCTTTTCATCCTGACAAGGTAGGGAATCAACAGAAAAGAAAAGTAGGATAAAAGTAGTAGGGACTTCTAGAATTTTTTAGCCCCGGTAACTGATAACCAGACAAAATACCCGTTATCGTCTTTTTCCAGCGAAATACTTATAAAGAATTGTTCACTGTCGGTGGATGTTTTGAAATCAATAATCCCTTTTTTATTTCCGCTCAGCATGGTAGCAGGTTCTGAATATTCGCCTTTCAGTTGTAGTTGCCGTCCTGCTGGTGTCACTACACTGCATCCCAATAAATCGTTATAAAGTTTCTTGTACTTGCTTAATGCATTATCGTACGAATAAGTGGAATACCAGGATTTCAACCCCCAACTATCTCTTCTGGTTACTCCATTTTTTTTGATCTTGCTGTTCTCTACCCAGGCCCCGCTGCTTCCAGGAAAACCAGCCCTGGCTTTATACCTGGTTGTTTCTGTTGATACCCCGTTGGCAATCGGCAGGTTCTCTGAAAAAACTACCTTGTCATAGTTGCCGGAAAAATTGGTGGACAATTGCCTGATCACTTCGCTCAGTGCGTTGCATTTCGGTATGATCACTTCGTCATCACGCAGTACCAGGCTCACCCGCATTTCAGCAAAATATTTCTTGGCGGCTTCCTTTAATCCCAGTGATATTTTTATTCTTCTTTTAAGACCATTAAAATTAAAGATGGTATCAACTATTTTCATAGCCGTCATGGCCTTTGCCAATGACAGGATATTTTTTTTGGTCCGCACCCGCTGCCCGGGCAATGGCATGATCACACAGGGAGTTAATTCACTGTAGAGTTTTTTCAGCTGTGCATATGCTTTCTCTTTGGTATCCGTTTTTTCATACCTGCTGACCAATGAAATAATTTGTTCATCTTCAATACCCGAGGTAGAGACTTCAATAAAATTGGGAGTGGTGCCGGGCCAAAGAAAAGAAGTATAATACTCTTCAAGAGTATAGATACCGTTCATATCATAATCTTCCTTATAAGATCGCTGCAAAGCACCTTTTTCTGCACTATACCCGTTAATGGCAGCTTTTACGATTGTTTCAAGCCAGCTGCAGGATTCCTTCTGTGTTGTTTTTGAACCGGGAGCCTGAGCAAAAGTTAGTTGAGCAATGGAGAGAGAAATGAAAACAAAAAAAAATTTCATACTGGTAATTGAAAAAGTATTATAATAATCCCGTCTTCTTTAATGCCGCTGCCCGGTTGTTTACCTGCAGCTTCTCATAAATATTGCGGATATGGGTACGGACCGTATCGATACTTATAAATGATTTATCGGCTATTTCTTTGTACCGGTATCCCTTGCTCAGTTGCTCCAGCATTTCCTGTTCCCGCCGGCTCAGTTCCTGGAAATATTCATTGGTCTTTTCTCTTACTGCAAATGCCTCAATCACCTTCCTGGCTATCTGGCTGCTTATGGGACTTCCGCCCTGCTGAACTTCTGCAATGGCTTCCAGTATTTTTTCGGCCGGTGTTGTTTTTAATAAATAGCTCGTTGCGCCGGCTTTCAGCGCATTGAAAATAGTATCCGGGTTATCATACACGGTCAGCACCATCATCTGCATCCGGGGATGAAGCATTTTCAACCGCTGGATACAATCAATCCCGTTCATGCCCGGGAGATGCACATCAAACAAAGCGATCTCCACGGGTTCTGCTGTCAGTTCTTTCAATGCAGTCTCCGCATCTCCAAACACCCTCAGTGCTCCCACATCAATATGCATTTGTATTTGCTCAGCCAGGTAATAACGTACCTTCTCATCATCCTCAATAATTGCTATGGACCCTATTTTCACCATCTGAAATTGCCGCTTGTTTATTGTAAAAAAAATGTGATTTAAGTAGTAGGCTGCAGCGCAATACTGTAAACAAACCGGCTTCCTTTGCCCGGAGCAGACTCAACAACTACTATTCCTCCCAGTTCTTCTATCCGATGCCTGATATTCTTCAGACCGTTCCCTGACCGATTTATTGTTATATCAAAACCAGCTCCGTCATCTGCTACTTCAAAATCCAGGTTGTTATCCCTCAAAATTGCTTTCACCGAAATATACCTGGCTTTGCTGTATTTAACAGCATTGTTGATGATTTCCTTAGTAACCAATAAAATATTCCTGCGTTGTTCGTTGGATAATACTACCTGGCTGCCGGACTCTGGTAATTGAATGGAGTAATTCATTCCGGAATATTCCAGTTGCTTATTCAGCTGTTCCCGTAAGTAAGAAAGCAGTTGTTCCAGTGTCTTGTTTTCCGGGTTAAGACTCCAGATGATCTCACTCATATTGCTGACCAGTTGACGGCTGGTCTGTGCAATATCATCCAGTTCTTCGGTACCATGTTTTGTTTTGGCGGATTCGCTCATCAGGGTGATCTGGGTGAGACCTGCACCTATATCATCATGCATTTCCCGGCTGATCCGCTGGCGTTCCTTATCTATTTCCTTTTGCCTTTCTAATTCTGCAATTTTATTTTTTAATTTTTGCTGGGCTAAAAAACGAGTGATAAGAATAATTATAAGCAAGACTGCCGAAGCCGATAGCGTATAAAACCACCATGTTTTCCAGAAAGGAGGATAGATGACTACCCGAATACTACGCATCTCACTACTCCATACACCAAGGTTGCCCGCTGCAGCTACTTTAAAAATATATTTTCCATCGGGTAAATTATTATACCTCACTTCATTCAATGTATTACTGTACACCCAGTCCTTATCCCAGCCTTCGAGTTGATATTTGTAACGAACCTTACCTGCATTGTTAAAATCTATGGCCCTGAACTGAAAGAATAAATTATTCTTGTAATAAGGAAGACTGACCGAGCTGATATATTCCGGTGCTGTTAAACTATCAGCTTGTTTCTCGTTAACAAGAAAATTAGTAAGCTGAAGGTTGGGCTGAATATTCGTGGTCTTTATATCTTCCGGCTTAAACCAAACCACTCCTTTTGTGCTGCCAAAATACAGCGTACCGCTTTGGCCCTTGTAAAAAGCACCTGTATTAAATTCATTTACCGGCAAACCTTCAGCGACTGTGTAGTTTATAAAATGAATAACCGGGAATGGAGAGTCTGCCTTAAATACAAGTTTGCCTTTTGCCAACCCATTATTAGTACTGGCCCATAATTCATCATTAATAGTAACCACGCCATATACAAGGCTGCTGTTTAAACCATCCTGTTCCGTATAAAACCGGTATTGATCATCAGCGGAGTGATAAGCAATTAATCCATCTGATGTTGATATCCAGGTCAGTTGTTTTTTTTCATCATACTGAATTGATTTCACGTTCAGGCCGGTAAAAATTCTTTTTTCCGCTTTTTTATCCCCGGCGTCATTAAAGATCATGATGCCTTCTGATTCCGGGACCAGCCATATTTTTCCTTCGGGAGATACCCAGATGCTAATGATCCGGGACTGGCTAATATTGCTGATATGCCTGATTACATAGTTATTTGTATTCCTTTCAATAAAATACAAACCAATATTGGTACCGGCAAGCCAGCCATTTTTATACTCCGCTATACTGTTCAGCTGTGGTGATTGCACCGCACTGTTCGGAACCGGTATTTTTACCGGTATAAAATTATCTGCCTCCTTTTCTTTTACATAGAGGTAACCGGAATAACTTGTCCATAGCCGGCCGCTCCCGTCTTTCTTAATAAGTGGTACAGATCTCCCATACGGGAGTTTAGGATCGAAATAAGGAAAATTTAACCGGGAAGATTCCCCGGTAGCTTTATCAACGACAAAAATGCCGTTCTGGAAAGTGCCCAACCATATCTTATCCTCTTCATCTTCATAAATGGAGTAAACAAAAAGCCCCTGACTGGATATATCAACCGCTGATGCATCAGGAAATTTCTTAAACCCTGGCGTCGATATTTCTGCTTTTAATAAGCCCAGCACATCTGCACCCACCCATAGATTACCTGTGGTATCCGCATAAAGACAATACACCGGGAAATTCGTCCGGGCATTGCCATTAATATTTCCCTTCCATTCAAATGCTCTTCCCAATGCGGCTTTCTGGTAAATATTCCCTTCCTGGTCTCCTGCCCATAAGTTGTTTTTTGAATCCGTGATGATACGCCTGATCAGCCCTTGCCTGATACTTGCAGGGGTATTTATTTTTCCTATGCCCCCGCTGTTATGCGATCTGGTATCAAACCAGTCTATCCTGGTATCGCTTCCTAAATAAACCGTATCACTGCAAATTGTAACAGAAAAAAAAGATTGATCATGCAAAAAACGGCACCATTTTCCCATGTTTAAATCAAAACATAAAAGGCCTTTTCGAGTGGCAAACCATAATTGATCTTTCCCGTTATAAACACCGTTATACATCAGCGGTATGTTTTCGCCGTTTTTATCGTATATAGTGACCGGGTAATTAATACATTTATTTGTTTCCGTACTTAATGCAAACAGGCCTTCCACTGCAGTAGCAAACCAGACAGTACCGTTTTTTTCTATTAACGGGTTGGCAAAGATTTCTTCATCCGGAATCCCTTCTTTTACTTCTTTGTTGTCTTTATTCCTGTACAACTTGTGCTGGGTGAAAACTTGTTGCTTTTTATTAAAACAATTAACCACCCGGTCGGTACCAAACCATAGTTGTTCTTTATCATTTTCAAACAATGCTGAGCGGATGATCCTTCCTTTCATTTGCGACTTCTCTGTTCCATATGAAGGTTTATATGCTTTCATTGCTGCACCATCATACCTGTTCAGTCCGTTAGCGGTGGCAATCCACATAAATCCCTTTTTATCCGTGATAATGGAATACACTGTGTTTTGGGATAATCCTTCAATTTTTTCAAAATGAAATGGCTGCCCGGGCTGAGCAATTGACAGGGAAGAGAGAAAGCATGATATGGCAAATAGCCTGAGATTCATAAACATGTCTTTAAAAATAATCATTAATGTCAGTTTGTTAAATGAATTTCCCGGGTCCTCCTAATTGTAGATGAACCCTTACTTTTGCGCAGTATGTCAGTTACTATCCGCACAAAAGACCTGCTGAAGAAATACGGGCAACGTATTGTGGTTAACCATGTTTCTTTTGAAGTGAAACAGGGGGAGATTGTAGGCCTGCTCGGTCCCAACGGGGCGGGAAAGACCACTTCTTTCTACCAGGTGGTGGGGTTGATAAAGCCTGACGAGGGCCAGGTTTTCCTGGACAACCAGGATATTACCCAGTTGCCCATGTACAAAAGGGCTAAAATGGGCATTGGTTACCTGCCGCAGGAAGCATCGGTATTCCGCAAATTGAGTGTGGAGGATAATATTGCTGCGGTGCTGGAAATGACAACCCTGTCCAAACAGCAACAACGGGAAAAACTCGAAAGCCTGCTGGATGAGTTCAGGCTGCATCATGTACGCAAAAGCAATGGCGATGTATTGAGCGGAGGTGAAAGAAGACGAACCGAAATAGCCCGGGCATTGGCCGTTGATCCCAAATTCATTTTATTAGATGAACCCTTTGCCGGTATTGACCCGATAGCTGTGGAAGATATACAGGGCATCGTGGCCAAACTGAAATTAAAAAACATCGGTATCCTCATCACTGATCATAACGTGACCGAAACATTATCTATCTGCGACAGAGCCTACCTGTTGATAGAAGGAAAAATATTCAAACACGGCACTGCCGAAGAACTGGCCGATGATGAGCAGGTGCGTAAACTCTACCTTGGCAGAAATTTTGAACTGAAACGGAAAGATTATTTGCACGAAGAAGCAAGGGAAGAAAAAAATGCAGCTTCGCCGGGTGTACCCCTTGAATCTGCCTCTTCTCAACCAATAAGCAAGGATGCAATAACGACGAGTATTAACTCCTGCATCGGCGAAACAGACAGAAAGCTTGATATATTAAGTAAGATCGGCGTTTATAAAGGTAGCCTGGCAACTCCTGATAGTTTAGGTCTGTCCGAATATGCAAAATATGTGGCGGAAATGAAGCGGTTTATTACTGATCATGCTGCCAGGAATAATGATGAAAAATTAGCCGGGATGGCCGCTGAGATCCCTGAGATCAATTTCAACAACTATAAAACAGGCTTCGGCTTCTACAATAATTTCATGAATGTTTTTATTTTCGGAATTATAGCTCTTTTTTTCATCAGTTTTTTTTACATACCCACTTTTTCCAAGCTTGAACGCCTTGTAGCAGAAGTAAAAAATTCCCTACAGAAAATACAGTTTCATATTGCTACCACCAGTTAAGAAGTAGTCACCTGACTTAACTTGAAATTTGGCAAACTTTAATCAGGTTTTCCTGCCCGAAACCCTAACCTGCATCATATTCCATCCCGAACCGGCCCGGTATTTTTGTTCCATGAAAACGTTGTTGAGGCTCTTATTATTACCGCCGCTGATTTTACCTTCCCTTACCTCTTCTATAGCACAAACCAGCCGCCAGGTCAATCACCAGTCACAGGCCTGGTTCTCTGTGAATACCACGGCCCGCATTGCTGACCGCTGGGCAGTATTACTGGACCTGCATGAGCGGCGGACCAATTTTTTAGCAAAAAGTAATTTTGATTTTGCCCGTGCAGGCATACAATACAGTATTGATAAAAATTTATCCGTAGCACTGGGCTATGGTCATATGTGGCTGCACCCCGCCACTCCCGGTTGGAAGACAGTCTCAAACGAGAACAGGATCTACCAGCAGGTGATCTACACGTCCAAAATTCGCAGGGCCACCCTGCTGCAACGGTTCAGGAATGAACAACGCTGGCAGCAAAAGATAGCTGCTGATAAATTCACTGGTGATTACCGTTTTACCAATAGGTTCCGGTATTTGCTGAGTGTTACGATCCCTGTTTTTAAGAATGATAAACTTCCTTCGCTCTGCGTTGCCGATGAAATACTGCTGCACATGGGAAAAGAGGTGGTATATAATACATTTGATCAGAACCGTCTTTTTGCCGGCATCCGCCA
>CALRSN020000012.1:0-15348 GCA_943370865.1 Bordetella parapertussis | reverse complement strand
TCTTTGATGATCTTACCTGCATCTAAGTTTTTAGCGGCTGCAACTGTCTCTGACATCCCAACTGCCACAAATGGTTTGCCGCCGATATTGGCGCAAAGCACTGCCACATGATCACGGAGATGGTTCTTCAGGTCGAAACATAATTTCTTGAGTGCATCTGCATTGCTCACTTCCACGATATCGCCGATAAAATTGATACTATTGATGATCTCGTCTTTCTGCAACAACTCGTTCCGGATGATCACTAACTGCCGGGCTTCCATAGATTCTACATGTTTCTTCAGCTCTGCGTTTTCTGCCTGCAGGTTCTCCACGGCTTTCAGCAGGTCTTTCGGGTTTTTCAGCATTTCTTTTACCGAAGCGATCAATGCAGCCTGTTCATTGGTATACTGAATAGCTTCTGCACCACAAACGGCTTCCACCCGGCGGACACCGGCCGCAACAGCTGATTCACTGGTGAGTTTAAACAGGCCGAGTTCGCCGGTGGCTCCCACATGGGTGCCGCCGCATAGCTCTACAGAATAGTTGGGATCCATGATCACCACTCTTACCACATCGCCATATTTTTCGCCGAACAACGCCATAGCACCCAGCTTCATGGCTTCATCCTTTGGCATCGACTTGATCACTACGGGTATATTGGCCCTGATCTTTTCATTCACCAGCTCTTCCACTTTGGCTATTTCTTCATCCGTTACTTTGGCAAAATGAGAAAAGTCGAACCGCAGGTGCTCTTCGTTGACCAAAGAACCTTTTTGTGCCACATGATTACCTAATACTTTTCTTAACGCTGCATGTAACAAGTGAGTGGCAGAGTGATGCAGTTCGGTCTGTTTTCTTTTTGTTATATCCACTTTGGCAATCACTTCCCCAGACAGATCAGCAGGAATGGTTTCTGCAAAATGAATGATGAGGTCATTATCTTTTTTGGTATCAATGATGGATACTTGCTCATTGCTTATAATTAATTGACCCCTGTCACCTACCTGTCCGCCACTTTCAGCATAAAAAGGAGTTGTATCCAATACAAGCTGGAATAATTCTTTGCCTTTGGCTTTTACTTTCCTGTATTTTAAAACAGATGCCTGGGCTTCTAATGAATCATAACCGACGAATTTGTTGGAGCCGTCTTTAAGAACGATCCAGTCTCCGGCATCTATTGTGCCTGCTGCACGGGAACGGTCTTTTTGTTGCTGCATTTGTTTTTCAAATGCCGGCTCGTCAATTTTAAGGCCCTTCTCTTCAGCTATTAGTTTTGTCAGATCTAAGGGAAATCCAAATGTATCATAAAGATCAAAAGAATCTTTACCACTAATAGCAAAAAGTGAATTATCAAATGAATCCAGTTTTAAAGTTTCTTTTAATTCTCGGACCTGCTCATTAACTAAAAGACTTTCATCCGTATAAATCACATGAACATTTTTAATTCCTGCTGCCATAGCTATAGGAGCCAATTCTCTTGTTTCAATTCTGTGCGCCTTAACCTCAACAGCAGATTTTTCTCCATTTTCATCAATAAATACTAAGTCAAAAAATTGTTTCCTATTTGTTTCCTGTATTTCGACTATGTATTTATTGTTAATTAAATTTCGTTTAATTCCTTCTACATATGTATCATGTATGATCTGAATAGACTTTACTAGTCCTTTTTCTAAAGTATTAAGAAACGCTTCTTCTTCTTCTTTCACGACCCTGCTTACAAAATCCACCTGCAGTTGCAATTCCGGGAATACCGTTTCAAATTGTTTGGCTAATACCGGCACCAGTTGCGCCAGTAACGGTTGTTTATAATCGAGGTAGGAGTAATAATAACGTACTGCCCTTCTTAATATCCGGCGGATAACATACCCTGCACCCGTATTGGAAGGTAATTGCCCGTCAGCTATAGTAAAACTTATCGCCCGGATATGGTCTGCTAATACCCGGAAGGCCACCGCTTCTTTGGTATCGCTGTAATCATATTTCTTGCCGGTGATCTTTTCTGTTACTGCGATGGTGCCACTGAAAATATCCGTATCATAGTTGGATGTCTTACCCTGCAACACTCTCACTAATCGTTCCAGTCCCATACCCGTATCCACATGGGTGGCGGGCAATGGTTCCAGGCTGCCGTCTTTTTTCCGGTTGTATTGAATGAATACATTATTCCATATTTCTATTACCTGCGGATGATCTTTGTTTACCAGTAAATGTCCCGGTGTTTGTTTTCTTTCTTCGTCAGGTCGGCAATCCACATGTATCTCGCTGCAGGGACCACAGGGACCCGTATCTCCCATTTCCCAGAAATTATCCTTCTTATTGCCGTAGACAATATGTTCATCCGGTAAATATTCTTTCCACTTTGCTAAGGCGATGGTTGATGCCGGGAGGCCTTCTTTTTTGTCACCTTCAAAGACCGTGGCATATAACCGGTCAGCCGGTATTTTATAAACACCAGTCAGCAATTCCCAGCTCCAGCTGATGGCTTCATTCTTAAAATAATCACCAAAACTCCAGTTGCCCAGCATTTCAAACATGGTATGATGATAGGTATCCACGCCTACTTCTTCCAAGTCGTTATGCTTACCGCTTACCCGTAAACATTTTTGGGTATCTGCCACCCTGCCATACGGCGGGACTTTATTACCCAGGAAATAATCTTTGAACTGGTTCATCCCGGCATTGGTAAACATGAGGGTCGGGTCATTTTTGACCACGATGGGGGCCGAAGGGACTATCGTGTGCCCTTTGGAGTGGAAAAAATCCAGGAAAGCCTTACGTATATCTGCGCTGGTCATCATAAATGTTGCCCGGGTTGGGTTGATTTTTGCTTATTAAGAGCCTATATTTGTTTCCCTTGTAAAGGTTGGCAAAAGTACGGATTCAAACGTAGTCAGCCCAATGAGAAGGCCGGTTCCATCCCTTGCAAGGCACCACAATTTCAATATTCCAACTTAGCTGGCCGGCAGGCTATGAAAAAGATCAAGTACTACTATAACACCAACACACTCCGGTATGAAAAACTGGAAACTCCCCTGCGGGTCAAGTTGTTGCGTGTATTTGGATTTGTGGCTGCTGCTTTTGTTACCGCAGCCCTGATCTCCTACGTGGCTTTCCAGTTTGTGGGCTCCCCCAAAGAAAAAATATTACAACGGCAGAACGAGAACCTGAAGGACCGGTACGATGATATGAAGCAGGACTTGCGATCCATCCAACAGCAGATGCAGGAACTGGAAAAAAGGGATAACAATGTGTACCGGGCCATTTTCGAGGCCAACCCGATTCCTGATAGTGCCCGGGCCAAAGAGCAGGCCATCCAGAAAGAGATTGCAACGGTGGAAAGAATGAAGGACAATGAACTGGTGGCTTCGATACAAACCACCCTGGATAACCTGGTGAGCCGGATCAATACCCAACAGAAATCTTACAATGAAATTGATAAACTGGTGGCGAATAAAGAGCAGTTGCTCTCGCATACTCCCGCCATTCAGCCTGTCAGTAATAAAGACCTGAACCGGGTGGCTTCCGGTTTCGGTTACCGCATTGACCCCGTCTATAAAACCATGAAGATGCATGCCGGGCTCGACTTTGCCGCACCACAAGGAACTCCTATTTATGCTACTGCTGATGGAACTGTTTCCACGGCGGGCAACACCGGTAATGGCTATGGCAACCATGTGATCATAAACCATGGCTATGGTTATGAAACATTATACGGCCATATGGTGAGGGTGAAGGCCAGGAACGGACAGACAGTAAAACGGGGTGAAGTGATTGGCTGGGTGGGCAGCACCGGCAAATCAACCGGGCCTCACTGTCATTATGAAGTGCACAAATACGGCAACAAGATTGACCCGATCTATTTCTTCTATAACGACCTGACACCTGAACAGTTTGATCTGCTGTTGAAGAAGGCCGCTGCTTCTAACCAGAGCTTTGATTAAAGAAAGTTTATTGCCCTCTATTTTTCCACACTGTTACCGGAATGTTACCAGCGCCGGTGAGCTTCGTATCTTTACCCGTCCATTATGGCGAAACAACTGACACAAATAACCTTTGATTTTTCTGCTCCGGAAGAGCCGGTGAAAGAAGTAACGCCAGTAGTGGAAGAAGCCCTTGTCACACTTGCGAAAGAAGAACCTTTGCCCATTGAAATACCGGAAGAAAAAAAGGCAGGTGTGAAAGTGATCGTCAAATTAAAAGAAAAGAAGAAATCGACCCGGGGCCGGAAATCATTAAAGGATATTGAGATCGGAGCCGACCTGATCCAGATACCTCCGGATGATATACTTTTCCAGAAACAATATTACTCTATAGGAGATGTGGCCAGGATGTTCCGGGAAAATCAATCCCTGATCCGGTACTGGGAAACCGAGTTTGATATTTTACAACCCCGCAAGAACCGTAAAGGTGACCGTTTTTTCCGCCCGGTGGATATTAAGAACCTGGTGATGATCTATGACCTGCTGCGCCGCCGCAAGTTCACCATTGAAGGAGCCAAAGATTACCTGAAGAAAAATAAAAAAGCAGAAGAGAAGTTTGCCATGATACAATCTTTGCAAAAGATCAAAGATTTTCTGCTGGAGTTGAAAGCCAATTTGTGATAGAGGATAGTCCACAGACCACGGAATTTCCCTAACGTATTATCTTGCCTGTATTAAGCGACCGGTTGTTAACTGTGTTCCATGGCCTGTCGCCCGTTTGCAACTTTAACGATTCGCCTTTCATCATTTGACCGTAGCCTTTTACTTTTGTCACTCTATTTATTCTGAAACTATGAAGAAAATTATTCCTGTATTCCTGCTGGCTTTGTTGTTCAGTTCACTAGTATCTGCCCAGAACCAGTTCCAGGTACTGGTGGAGCGGCCCGGTGAAAAATCATTGAAAGGCATTATCTCCCGGGAAATACTGGAAGCGGATAGCTCTTTTACCAGCTGGTATGTTGCTAATCAAAAGACTTATACCCCGCATAGTCTTGCGTTGGCTGCATTAAAGCAGCATGGTGATTCCATCCAGGTTATTGTGGTCATGGGTACCTGGTGTGAGGATTCTCACTTTATCATTCCTAAATTTTTTGCACTGGCGGATGCAGCCGGTTTTTCCAACAAACATATTACGTTGATCGGTACCGACCGGGATAAGAAAACGCTTGGCAATCTTTGTGAAAGCCTGAATGTAAAAAATGTGCCGACGCTGATCGTTATGAAAGAGGGGAAAGAATTAGGAAGAGTGATTGAATATGGTAAAACCGGTTTATGGGATAAAGAACTCGGACAGGTGATCAACTCCGGCTTTACTAAATAACAATTATGGCTTCGGCTGTGATACAATCTTAATATCAGTACTGGTTCCGGCAATTTCAATTTTGAGTTCTTCCAGCAGTTTGATCGATTGGAGGTTTACTTCCTGTTTCACCGTATTAAAATCCCGGATGGTAATAGGTGCTGTGTAATAATCAGCTGTTATCACTACAGCGTTGGCAGTGATCTCTGACAGTAATACATTCGCTTCTTCGATCTCCCTCCGGTCAGTTATTCTTTTTATCCCTGCTATCAGTAATTCCAGTTTATGGGAAGAGGTTTCCAGGCCCACTTCCAGTTTCAGGTCGCCACGCCGTTGTGTACGCAGGGAAAGATTATCCAGAATGGTATCCACCATTTGTTTATTAGGTACAGTCACAAATGTTTTCTGCTCTGTTCTTATTCTTGTACTGCGCAACCCTATTTTCTCCACCACTCCTGTTACAGTTTGCACTTTCACCAGGTCGCCGGTAGTAAATGGTTTGTCAAAGAAAATAATAAAGGAGGCAATCAGGTTTTCAATACTTTCCCGCAGGGCTAATGCAATGGCAGCACCCACGATACTCAAACCCGTGAGCAGGCTGCCGATATTCATACTGAAAGCATAGTTCAGCACCATCATGGTGCCGATGATGACGAAGATCACTTTAAAAAAATCCTTAAAGAAAACGATCAGCTGGTTATCAGAAAGATCGGGAGTAAGGTTAGCTCTCTTCTCCAGTATCATCGCAATAAAATCGATCATCCGTAACAGTAACCTGATAAAGGAAACGATCAGAATGATGGTACCCAGGCAATGGATGATATCTTTTATAGTGTACTTATACACTTCTATATTGAAGGTTTCCGGAAATTTCAGTTTATGCAGGGAAATAATAGACACCAGTATCAGCAGGAAAAAACCAAGCGGTTTCACCACCAGGTTGATGAATGATTTCTTATCAACATCTTTCCAGATGCTGTGCACCACGCTGAACAGCAATCCGGCTAAATAACGGGAGATGAATTTTTTCAGGATCAGTACAAAAAGGATGACCCCGGCTACGATGAAGTAGTTCTTTACAGGGTTATCCAACCATATTTTTTCAAAAAAATCATTCATGCCGCAAAATTATTGAATAATGTGGTAGTTAATTACCAATCAGTAATGATGAAACTAAAATTATAACAGTGTTTTAATCAGCGGAAAGAATACACTTCAATACGATCTTTTTTAAGGGCATATAACCGGGCTGATGTGAAATTGAAAGAGCTGCTTTTATAGATCTCTTCCGGCATCTTCCATTCATCCAGCCGGAAACTGCTGATCTCGTAGCGGTGGAGTATATCGCCGTTGGAGCCAAAGATATATTTACCGGCAACTTTAAAATTCTGCCAGCCACTGATGAGTATCTTATTTTTTAAAGCTCCGTAATAATCAAATACAAAAACGGATTGCGTGGAATCATAGAGGTAGACATACTGGTCCTGGTCAAATATTTTCTGGGGATTGGGTGCCTGGCCAAACAGCTGCCTGAAATCAGGTGTTTCCAATAATATTTTTCCGTCCTCCTCCACTTTCTTCAGCTTACTCTCCAGTTCATCAAACACCCATATTTTATTATCATAGGACTGTGCAATTGCTTTAGCCTGCAGGATATTTTGTTTCCGGAGGTCAATACTATTGACCACGTTTAAAAAACGATCCAGTACCACCACCGTGGCAAAGTCTTTATAAAATAATAATACTTTGAGCGGATTGGAAACATCTATCAAAGTGGCCTGCCCGAATCTCTTTACATCGTTGAAAATGGCTACTGAATCTCCATTCGCATTGAGTTTCTTAACCTGGTTACGGCTGTTGAGTACATAAATGTTATCCAGGTTATCTACGGTAAAACTGACAATATCACCCGTAATCGTTCTTACCAGCTTGAATGAAGTATCAGCCTGCCCCTGGACAGCAGAAGCAATGAGAACCAATAACAATATATTCAATACTCTTTTCATCAATTACGGATGATCTTGTTTTCCTGCCCGGCATATGATTTCAGCTCCATTTTTTCTCCATCGAAGACCGCATAAGTAAAATACCGGATCCAGTCGCCGAGATTAATATACCGGCTGTCTATGGAGAGACGATAATCAATAGCCAAATGTCTATGCCCAAAGACAAAAAAATCAAAATTTTCTTTTTGCAACACTTCTTTACAATAAATAATGAGCCATTCTTTGCCTTCCCCAAGAAAAACTTCTTCGGAGCTTCCTGTCTGGGCACGGCTGCGGCGACTGAGATAATTGGCCAGCCCAACACCAATCACCGGAGGCATGATTCCAAACAACCATTGACAGGCAGGATTACGAAATATTTTCTTCAGCCTTTTATAGCCATGATCACCGGGACCTAATCCATCTCCATGACCAATCAAAAATTTCTTGCCATTTCGTTCAAACTCTTTTGGTTCATAATAAACCGGCATATTCAGTTCCTGCTGGAAATATTCCTTCATCCACATATCATGATTACCCACAAAAAAATGCAGTTGAACACCTGCATCTGATAATTCAGCCAGCTTACCTAATAAACGAACATATCCTTTGGGCACCACTTTTTTGTACTCATACCAGAAATCGAACATATCACCCACTAAAAAGATCTCACCTGCATCATTTTTAATTTCATCGAGGAATTGTACCAGCCTTTTTTCCCGTTCCAGGCTTTTAGCATGGTCGGGAGCACCGAGATGGAAATCGGAAAGGAAGTAGATCTTTTTTTGAGCTGGTTGTTGCACGCAGTAGCTTATTTCTTATCCCGGATATATTGTAATACATCCCCTGATTCAATTTGTGGTCGGCCACTCACATCCCCGTTGTACCAATACATCCAGGCCCTAGTGGAGGAATCATTTATTAAAACTTCAGCGAGGTCCCGGTAGTAAAGCTTCTCTTCATCATCTTCTACCGTCACTCCTTCATAATCATCCAACTGGCCGATGGCCCAGGAAAATTCTGATTCATTAGTAATGGAATATAGTTCACCAATGATGAATTTATCTTCCGTGGAAGGAACTGCAGCCGGGTATTCACCCAAGTCATATAAAATGCCTCTCACTTTTGCTTCACCAATGAACGTAAAAAAGCGGCTGATATATTCATAAGCCGTGCTGCGGAAACCACTGCGCAATGAACCATACACGAATAACTGGTAAACCCTTGCATTTGTCATACCTTAAAATTACTAAAGGAGAGTGGAATTTCAGGACTCGACAAGGAATAAATAAACTTCTTTGGGACCGTGCACACCCACCACCAATGTTTTTTCAATATCGGCGGTGCGGCTGGGTCCGGTGGCAAAACTGATCAGCGAAGGGAGATTGTTCCCGTATTTATCTTTAACCAACTGTAATCCATCCTTCAGGTCATAGACCAGTTGTTTGGTAAAAGCAATGCAGATATGAACCGGTGCATACACACTGGTGGTTCTTCCACCAGGTTGCGCAGCACTTAATACAATGGAACCTGTTCTTGCGATCAAACATTCACAACCGGTGATGGAAACATCACAAGCAGCAAGACCGGTCTTTACGATCCTGTCGCTGATAGAACCGGCAACTGGTTCGATGAGTTTATCTTCCAGGCAAAACACCTTGTTCCAGTCCTGCTTCTTCACCAGGCTACTCAATTGAAATGCCAGCTCCTGCTGGTTGATACAAAAAACAAAACGTCCCTGTAGTTTGGAGAACTGTTCAGCGAATTCAATTTCCAGTTCCTGTTGTGAAGGTTGAAACACAGAAGTGTTTCCTTCGCTGCCGGGAAAAGGAAGAGGCGTTGGATGACTCAACGCCTTTCTTATTTTCTTTAAAATATTCTCTTTGGAGGTGGATATACTCATATGCCTTTTATGATGGCAACGATTTATTCGTTATATCACTGTCATACGGAGGAACACCAGCAGATATTTCGCTGTTATCTGTTGTATCCAGGTCATCCTTTTTGTCTTCAGCCAGTGATTTTTTTTCTTCATATGGTCTTTTACCGATCAGGGCCTCCACATCACTCTGGAACAATACCTCTCTTTCCAGTAAGGCCTCAGCCAGTTTTTCCACTTCAGCTTTTTTATCCGTCAGCAATTGCTTGGTACGGATATAAGCATCATCGATCAGTTTTCTTACTTCCTGGTCAATGATCTTGGAGGTTTCTTCTGAATAGGGTTTAGTAAATGTAGTTTCCTGTTGCGGATCATAGAAACTCACATTGCCCACTTTATCATTCATACCATACACAGTCACCATCGCATAAGCGATCCGGGTAATTTGTTGCAGGTCATTTTGTGCACCGGTTGAAATTTTGCCGAAGAAAATATCTTCACTGGCTCTTCCACCCAGCGTCATACAGATCTGGTCACTTAGCTGATCGGTATTATATAAATACTGTTCTTTCGGCGTGTATTGTGCATAGCCCAATGCAGCAGTACCTCTGGGAACAATGGTCACTTTCAACAAGGGATAAGCATGTTCCAGGTACCATCCGCAGATAGCATGACCAGCTTCATGATAAGCAATGATCCTTTTTTCTGCCGGCGCAATGATCTTGTTCTTTTTTTCCAACCCACCGATCACCCTGTCCACCGCATCCTGGAAATCTTCCATTTCCACCGCATCTTTTCCTTTCCTGGCAGCTATAAGGGCCGCTTCGTTACATACGTTAGCAATATCAGCTCCCGCAAAACCAGGTGTTTGTTCAGCCAGTTTATGAATATCCAGTTTGGTTGAAATTTTGATCGGCTTCAGGTGAACTTTAAAAATATCTTCTCTCCCTTTCAGATCGGGTTTGTCAATGGATATCTGCCTGTCGAAACGACCCGGACGCAATAACGCTGAATCCAATACATCAGGACGGTTGGTAGCGGCTAATACAATAATACCTGTATCCGTTCCGAAACCATCCATTTCCACCAGCATCTGGTTCAGGGTACTTTCTCTTTCGTCATTGCTCATCATGGCGTTCTTACCCCTGGCACGACCGATGGCATCGATCTCATCAATAAAGATGATACAAGGCGCTTTTTCCCTGGCCTGTTTGAATAAATCTCTTACCCGGCTTGCACCCACACCCACAAACATTTCCACGAAGTCAGATCCGCTCAGGCTAAAGAAAGGAACCTGTGCTTCACCGGCCATGGCTTTTGCCAGTAATGTTTTACCGGTTCCGGGAGGGCCGACCAGCAATGCCCCTTTAGGTATTTTACCACCAAGTGCTGTATATTTTTTAGGATTCTTTAAAAACTCAACGATCTCCATCACTTCCACTTTGGCTTCATCCAGGCCAGCCACGTCTGCAAACGTGATATTCACTCTTGTGCCCTTATCAAATAAAGTAGCTTTTGATTTCCCGATATTAAATATGCCACCGGGACCACCCGATCCACCGGCTCCTCCACCCATTTTCCGCATCAGTAATATCCAGAGACCCACAAAAAGAAGTACGGGTAATAAGAATTGAAGTATGCCACCAAAGATGTCTCTCTCTGACCCTGCTTTTCCTACATTCTTTACCGTTGGGTTATCCGTGTAAAACTTCCGCATATCATCCTGGAAAGAATCCCCTGATACAATACTAAAGACCATATGAGGACCTTCTTTACTATACCCACCATTTTCTTTCAGGTCTTTTTCATATTTGGCGAGACTGGATTGTTTGAGTGTTACCCGTACCTTATTCTTATTACTGACGACCAGGTATTTTTCAACATCACCCTGCTTCATCATCTCACCAAATTGGTCCTGCGAGATCTCTTTCATGCTTGAAGAAAAAGGGCTGAAAACCTGCATACCGATCAGCATCGCAATGATGATCGCATACACCCAGTAAATACTGAATTTCGGACCCTTTTTAGGCTGGTTCGGGTCGTCGCTTGACGGGCGGTTACCTGGTCTTGGATTTCTGTTCGGTTGTTCTTGTGACATATATTTATTTTCCGGGTGCTCCCTGCTAATTAATAATTATTGATTGAAAAAGTTCAGCTTGTATAATATTTAACATTATTCGTCGTGCCCCTCGGCGGCCGCATCACTCCACATTTCTTCCAATTTGTAAAATTTGCGGTCTTCGGATAACATAACATGTACCACCACATTTACATAATCGATCAGCACCCAATGCAGGTTATGATAACCTTCATGATGATAGGGATTCTCCTCACAGGCAATATTCACCTGTGCCTCTACATTTTCTGCAATAGCCCTTACCTGCGGCTGGTTACCCGCCTCACAGATGATAAAGAAATCGGCCACCGCTTCATTGATCTTCCGGAGATCCAGCGAGATGATATTCTCCCCTTTCTTCTCCTGTATAGCGGCAATAATGGTTTTGATGATTTTCGAATTCTTCGTTAACCGGGTTGCACTTTTCTTTTTGCGGTTGGTCAGTGATGCCAATTGTTCCAAATAATGAAGGTGTTTAAATTTAATATCTGTTTTTGGCCGACTTGCTGTCGTCAACAGGCTGTTATTATTAAAAAATAGCAACCGGCAACAAGAAAGCATTTTACTTTGTCAAAAATAGCAATTAATTGCCAGAACAGCCTGTATCTATGCCTTCCGGAATGCCATTTATTGAGCTCCAATCGGTTGACAGTACCAATAACTATGCCCTTGCCCGGTTGCATGAAGCCCGGCTGCCGGACAGGCAGGGCCAGGTACAACATGGACAGGCTTATTTTGCCCATGAACAGGTGGCAGGAAAAGGTCAGCGGGGTCGTATTTGGACAGCTGAAAAAGATGCCAATATCATCCTGAGTGTGGTGCTGAATCCTTATCCATTACAGTTATCACAACAATTTCAGTTCAGTGCTGCGGTGGCAATGGCTGTTCATGATTTCTTCAGCAACTATGCCGGAGAGGATACAAAAGTTAAATGGCCCAACGATCTTTACTGGCAGGACAGAAAGGCAGGAGGTATTTTGATCGAATCGGTGATCAGCAGCTCCATGCCGGTGAAAAAACCCGGGCTGTCAGAAAATGAAAGGCAAAAAACCGCAGCAGGTCAGTGGCAATGGGCGGTTGTTGGAATCGGTATCAATATAAACCAGACCTCCTTTCCCGAAGAGCTGAAAAACCCGGTATCCCTGAAACAAATCACCGGGAAAAGTTATGATGTGGTGGCGTTGGCCAAAGAATTATGTGAATGTCTATACACCCGCTTCCATGAAATAACTGAAAAAGGTTTTGATAGTGTTTACGCTTATTATACTTCTCAACTTTATAAGAAAGGTGAAGCCGTTAGGCTAAAGAAAGATAGCCGAGTCTTTGAAGCTATTATTAAAAATGTATCTCCCGCTGGCCAGTTGATCGTTCAGCATAGCATTGAAGAAACATTCAGTTTTGGAGATATTGAATGGATCATCAACTAAAAGAGCTTTCAATACTGAAAGCTCTTTGAAGATTTTTGTTGCTCCTATCACTATTTTTCTTTCGGCCGCCACAGCGAAAATTGTCTTGCAATGGTAAAGCCCCAGCGAAACTGTCCTTTGCCCCAGCTGGTCACTGTTCTTGGTATGTACCTGTTCTCTAACGTTTCGGTTGCATTGGTAAAATTCAGGTGAAAGACATGGCCGGGTGTAACGATCTCGAACCCGATACCCAGCGGATCAAAAAATTTCAACGGCGTTGCCTGCACAGCAAATGAATCCTTGCTGCTCTGTGAACGGAAAGGATGAAAATAGTCCACCACCAGGTTCAGGTTACGCATTACGGGTACTTTCAATGCACCGCCCAATGCAAAAATGGATTTCTGATCATAAGAGATCGCATATCCTCTGGTTACCAATGTGGGATTCAGTTGCAAACTCACCTGGCCCATTTTCTTAGCGATGATCAGTTGAAATGTATTACTGGTACGGTCTGAAATATCCCTGAAACTATGATCAAGATTATCTAGTGCAGAAGCTTTGTTAGCAGCGATCACCGCATTGGCAAAGAAAGCAACGGATAAAGGATGTGCGGGGTCATTCTCCAGTTGTTGCAATAACTGGTACTTAATACCCATCTCCCATAGTTTTTGTTGCTGGCCGGCTCCTTTTGCTCTTGCGAAAAGAATATCGAATCGTTTACCCAATCCAATTTCAAAAGCAATCTTGATATCAGATGCATTATCCAGGCCAAAAAAATTCTTCAAACCGCCAAAATCACCACCAATATCTCCAAAATTATGCATCACTTTAAATTCCATCTTGCCTTTGCCCACCACTTCGGTGGTATTGGCATTGATAGCTTTTTGTGAATTGAAAATTTTTACCGGTTTTTTTGCGTCAGCTGTATTATCCCCGATATTCAATAGTGAATCCTGGGCTACCAGCACAGTTGATATTAGCATCAACAGGTGTACTACTATTATTTTCTTCATACAATCAGTTTAAGATGTTGTTGTAATCGGTAAAGCAGTAAAAAAAGTTGCCTGCTTTATAATAAAGCAGGCAATGAAAAAATCTGTTTGAAGTTGATCAGGGTTTGTCAACCTCCCGGAAAAGCAGCATATCTTTCACCCTGGAAGAAGCTCCTTTATAAAACCCGGTTTCCTCCACATATCCCGGGGGATTCCGGAATGTGCCGAATACTATATCAAATAAAGGCAGGTCAGAATAGTTATAGGCATGTACTCCTTTGGCATGATGCACTGCATGACTCTCCGGCCGCTGGATGATATAGCCCAACCAGGCAGGTGTTTTAATATTTGCATGCTGGAAAATGCTGAAGAAATTGGTTACCAGCAATACGATCGTAATGGATTGCGCAGGCAGAACTGTAATAAAAGAAAAGCAAACAGTACCCAGCACCGTCCAGCCAATCATATCAAAAGGACTGAAATAAAAAGCCCCATAGGTATCAAGCCGTTCAGCACTGTGATGCATCTGGTGGAATACCCTCCATAATACATTGGTGCGATGCATGAGCCTATGCCAGGCGTACATGCCAAACTCATAAACAAGTACACCAATGACACCTCCCACTATTACATTGATTTCAGCAAGATTCAGTAGTTGCGATGAAGGCAACCATGCAGCATATAATAACGGTAAATAGGTTGACAGGTAAAAGAAGAAAAAGAAAGACAAAATACCTTTGATCTGCCAGTAAGGAATATGTGGCAGCTTGCGGGCCGGGAAAAAAGCTTCCCAGAGGATCAGCATCAGGTACATTCCTAAAATGTAAAGTGAAACCGGGTCTGATAAAATGGCTAAAGGATCAGGCATAAAATAAAATTTAAAAATTATAACATAGTTGAATCATATTCATTATTAAAGTCGGGCACCGGTATATCTTTTAACGGGTAAAAAAACGCCTTCCAAATCCTGTGAGAATAATCCTGCACTAGCCGGGCAGCTTCTCTTATTAATTTCCTGTTTTTCATTCACTGAGGTTTTATAACCAGTTTCACTTAATGTTTGTATTGCATCATAAATTTTACCTCCAATCCAGGCAGGTCCGGATTCAATACCAGTTTCTCCTCATCTAATTGCAGAATAAATAATTGCTCAGTCAGGATCAGGAGTTTAGTATCATTTTGTAAAAACTGCCAGGGAAAATCAGTATTAACAGGCGATCCGCAGGATAATATATTATCTAAAGAAGACCCGGTACCATTGATATAAAAAATATAACTGTTATCCTTCTGATATTCCTGGATTGTATTTTCTGTATCATCCAGTATCCCATTCTTATTATCATCAAACCCGGCCCCTGTAAGTATCCACTCCTTTTGTGTTAACATCTGTGCAGCCGTCTTCTTTTGAGCCAGATCAGTTTTTTCTTTATCGCATCCCATGATTACTATAGCAAGGAGAGCTAAAATGAGTGTTGCCTGCATAGTCGTGTTTAATTATTTTTCAATGCATTGATTGTTCCAATAAAATCCACCAGGTCTGTTGTAAACCTTTCTGGCTCTTCCCAATGCAGGGCATGACCTGTTTCCTTGTAAATCAACAATCTCCCGGTGCTGATTCCTTTTAGCAATATATCCTGGTCGTTTTTTGAACAAATCCAATCCTTATCGCCCCAAACAATCAATACCGGTTGGGTGATCCTGTGCAACT
>CALRSN020000011.1:0-15675 GCA_943370865.1 Bordetella parapertussis | reverse complement strand
CTCCTTGACCCCTGAGCAAAAAGAACTGGTGCAAAACCTGAAAGATGATAACAAACGCCTGCTGCGGATATTAAGTGAATTACTTGATATGTCGCAGGTGGAAAGTGGTAAGATACAACTGAACCTGCAGGCCGTTCAACCGGTTGTATTAGTTAACAAAGCCATTGAATCTGTCCAGAATGTGGCGAAAGAAAAAAACATCAGCATCAAAACCACTCTCCCGGAAAATCTTCCTGCTATTAGAGCCGATGCTGATAAAACCACCTGGGTGCTGAATAATTTTCTGACCAATGCCATCCGTTATTCCGCCACTAATAGCGACATCTTATTGATCATTGAACAAAAAGAGAACCGTATTTTGTTCAGCGTTCAGGATTTTGGTAAAGGCATTGATCCGCAATACAAGGATAAAATATTTGACCGCTATTTCCGGGTGCCCGGCTCCAAAGAGGGCACTGGTCTTGGTTTGGCCATCTGCAAAGAATTTATCGAAGCCCAGGGTGGCAGGGTGATGGTAGACTCTGACTTTGGCAAAGGCAGTCGTTTCAGCTTTGAATTATTGATAATCTGAGCTGGAATAAAAAAACAAGTGATACTTTCATCCAAATTATTACCACTATGAAATGGTTAAGCCTGGTTATCGCCTGCGTTTTTAGTCTTTCCGTTACCGCCCAGGACAGCATGGCGGTTCATTTTAAGATATACGATTCAAGGGCCCAACAAGTGGTTACGATTGACAAGATCGTGGCCGATATGGTCAATGCCGATGTGTTATTCTTTGGAGAAGAACATAACGACAGTGCCGGGCATTATTTAGAAAATAAAATATTCCGGGCCCTGCATGCTGCTTATGGAAACCAGGTGGCCCTGAGTTTAGAAATGTTTGAGACCGACGGACAATTAGGATTGAATGAATACCTGGAAGGAAAGATAGATGAAAGCCGGTTTGCCAAAGATGTGCGCCTCTGGGGTAATTATAAAGATTACCGCCCGATGATCGAATATGCGAAACAAAACAAAGTGGCCGTTATTGCTGCTAACCCGCCCCGCCGTTATGTGACGATGGTAAGTCGCAAAGGCATGCGATCATTAGATAGTTTAAGTAAAGACGCTAAAAAATTATTGCCGCCGTTACCTTACGATACTTTAAGCGGCCGCTACCGGGAAAAATTCCAGGAGATCATGAAAGGTAGCCCCGGCTCCGGCAGTTCTACTATTTACCATAGCCAGAGTTTGTGGGATGCCGGTATGAGTTACAGTATCCATGCTTACCTGAAAAAGAACAAACACAAAAAGATATTCCACTGCGTGGGCAAATTTCATAGTGATGAAAAACTGGGAACGGCGGCGCAGCTCCAACAACGGAATAAAAAACTGCGGATACTGAACATCAGTTGTTTCCCTGATAAAAATTTTGCCAATCCTGACTGGGCAGTTTTTGCCGCATTGGGAGATTATGTGATACTGACCAACCCGGAGTTGAAGAGAACATATTGAGGCTTTACCTTATATAGATACCCTGCTGTCTTATTTCTTCAATATTCTTTGCAACTGCCTCGCCGTTTTAAAGCCGCAGCGGGACGCTATATACTCAATTGTGTATTCGGGATTATTCAGCATGGTGCTGGCATATTCTTTCCGCAGCAGGGTCAGGTATTCCAGGATCGTTGAACCCGTTTTTTCTTTAAACACCCGGCTGAGGTTCCGGGGGCTCATCCCCACCAGTGAAGCCAGCGATTCAATATCATTTTCTTTAGACAGATTATCGATCAGGTAATCCTGCACTTCATGTACCTGGGGGTTGATATGATTCCTGTAATCCAGGTAAATGCTTTGTTGTTTATGCGAGCCGCTCCGCCGGTGATAGACAACAAGACCTCTCGCCACCTTGTGTGTGAACAAAGGGCCTTTCAGGTCTTCCAGGATAGCCAGTGCCAGGTCAATGCCTGCACTGATACCTGCACTGGTATAGATATTATTGCTCTTGATAAATAAAATATCCGATACTACTCTTGCCTGCGGAAATAATTGCTGCAAATCCTTTACCCTTCTCCAGTGTGTTGTGCACTCGGTATCTTTTAACAGCCCGGCATAGCCCAGCGAAAAAGCCCCGTTACAAATGGACCCTACGGTGACCTTTTGATCTGAACATTCTTTGAGCCAGCTGAAAAATTCTTTTTCTGCCTTAAAAGAAAAGCTGCTGACATATTCATAATCCATACCTGGTACAAAAACAAAATCACCTTCCTTCAACACCGCTTCTTTGTAATGCTTTGTTTTTTCAAACCCCAAACCGGCCGTACTTACCGGCGACTCCCGGAAATGATAGAATTCAATATCAATTTCAAACCCATAAAATTTAGCTTCGGTAAAAACCTGCACGGGCCCGGCCAAGTCCAGCAGTTCAACAGTGGGGGGAATGATAAAAACGACCTTTCGCATAGTTTGCTTTTTTGCTTCAATAAAGGTAAGCAGAACCGCAGGGCGGGCACGGACAATATGCCGTCAGTTACGGACAGAAAAAGCCGCTCCGGGGAGCGGCTTCAGGGATCTTCGGCAGGCATCATTTATTTGCAATTGGCACAAGTACATGCTGAACCGCAATTACAGTTCTCACAAGTACAATTTTCGTTACCACATTTTACGTTTGCTGCATTTTGAGCGGCCTGGCTTGTTGTTGTTGATTTCATAACTGAATTTTTTAATTGTTATTTGATACTGTAAAAATAGCGGGTGAGGGAGGGAGGGTTGTTACACTACGTTGGGTATGCGTTGTACAATTTTGGGTTCAGATCGTATCCAGTGATCTTCGTTTGTCCATACCTATCTTTTTAAAATAAGTAGGCGTTAACCCGGTGACCTTTTTAAACTGGTTGGAGAGATGAGCCACACTACTGTATTCAAGGTCAAAAGCTATTTGAGACAGGGTCAGTTGCCCATATACCTGCAACTCTTTTGCTTTTTCAATCCGCTGTTCAATAAAGTAGTTCTCAATCGTTCTGCCTTCCACCGAGGAAAAAAGACTGCTCAGGTAGGTGTATTCATGGTTGACATTTTCAGAAACATAACGGGAGAGTTTTAATTTTCTTTCCTGTTCGGACACTTCATTGCGGGCCCGTTTGATAACGAGGGTCTTGATCTTTTCGATAAGACCTCCTGTATGGTTATCAATAATTTCAAAGCCTATTGCTGTAAGCCGTTTTGTAAGCCGTTCTTTCTGTTGCTGCGACGGCTTTTCTGCAAAATGGATCTCCCCGAAGCTTACCTTCTGAAACGGAATCATTTCATGTTGTAAAATATCTTCCACTGCCAGTATGCAGCGGTTGCAAACCATATTCTTAACCAGCAGCGTTGTTGATGACATACAACTATTTTAGTGGTTTTACTTTATAGCGAATTCTTTCTTAAAGGCCAGTATATAAAAGCCAATCGTGAAATCTATCGACAGGCAAAATAAATCATACTTTGGGGGAATTAAGCCGGGTGTTGCCAGCAGGTGGTAAATAATATCCCAGCTTCCATGTAAAAAATAACCTGCAGCAAGGATATAAACACTCTTCACAATACCATAATACGCTAAAAATAAAAAGAAGACAGCTTGCATTGCAGTGATGATAAGGGCAGACAAGTCCGTCCAGGTAAACCCAACATACAGGAACCCGATACCCGACAAGATGAGTCCGTAAAGAATGTTTTTGCCGGGAAATTTTAATATAATGAACAGAAATATGATAAAGAGTCCTGAAGTAATTCCAATTAGTGCAGGTATCATGGTTTTGTTTTTAAATGTGAAGCTAAATAAGAGATCAGTGGCTTCCCAGGTATAACCTGAGACATTGCCCGGAACAAAAATAAAGTTCGTTTTCTGTGGGGTGCGGGGTCGCTTTTTGCGTGTCGAGGATCAGCATGCGGCAAACGGGATCAATATAATTCGGCTGCTTGGTTTTGCTGCTTACTTCAAACACCTCTGTTTCGTTATTTATATTTTTGAAATGATAATTTCCTTTCGATGTAAAGGTACAGGCGGGTTGGTCTGTGATTGACTGTACAAATTCATCAGAACACCAAAAGGTGCCTGCAGCTGCTTTGGCAGCGATCCGGGATACAAGGTTGATGGCAGATCCAAAATAACTATCTGATCGCCTCAACACTTTGCCGAAATGAAGACCTCCATGCACCTGGAGAAAATTTTCTTCACTCGCCGTAGCAGCTTCTAACTTAAGTGCCGTTGCCAGCAAATGATCAGGTGAATCGGAGATAAACATAATTTCATCTCCCGTACGCTGGTGCAATTTACTATCCCCTACCAGGCAATTTTGAGCGATATGAATATACTTGTCGATCAGGTCGGCCGCAGAAACAGAACCATGCGTTTCTGTAAGAGCGGTATAGCCGGACAGGTCAGCCATGAGTATGGCAACATTTTTTTCCATGCTTAAAAGATATTAAAGAGGTTATGTTCTAGCCGTATAAAAAATCCATTTGGTGCTGTACGCACCAAATTACCGCTGAGTTCTTTTCTATACCCGATATCAATCTTGCTCTGGCTGTTCACTATTACCTGCACAATGGAAGCGATATCCAAATAATATTTTCCCGAGCCGGTATTCACCTGGCTCATGACTTCTGCCATCAGGTTGATATTGGTTTGCCGGTAATCCCTGTATGCTTTGGGCAGCATGAGTTTTCCCACGGAAAAAGTATAATTAACAGCCCTGCTGTTATCCAGTCCATAAATAAATTTATTGCTTGCGCCGTTGTCTGTTGCCTTTGCAATGGATACGGTTGAGGATAAGGCAACCTTTTGCAGCAATTGGGTAGCCACAATACCAATTTCAAACCCGGTGTTATGCCCATTCATACTAATTTCCTCCTGGTGAATATCACTGTTGTTATAGCTTACTGTTCCAAAGATGGCCATCCGGAAATGTCTTTGCATGGCATCCTTGCTCAAAAAACGGTACTTGGCATAGAGGCTGCCGCCTTCATTTTTAAATTGCTCGTTACGATTACTGAAAAAGGTACTTGCCCTTACCATCAATTTCTGTGAGAGCCCAACCGCTATCTCCGGGATAAGGTGATAGTTGATCTTTGAAGAACCGATTTCATTCATTACCAGGTTATCAAACCTGAGGGATATGCTGCGGGAAGCAATATTGCTGGCCGGTTCTGTCATGGAGAATAATTCCTGGGACTTTGCGGATAAAGAAAAAATCAAAACATATAGTATAGTGGTCAGCTTTCTCATGTTGTTAGGTTTTGAAGTTGGTGAGCAATGATTATAAGCTGACATGAAATGTTCCTAAAGACAAATCCGTAAACTCATTCTTTTTATACTCTTTGGGAGAAACAAAACCTTTGTCCAATATTTTCACCTGTTTGTTTCCGTTGAGTACCTGGTCTCCAACATTTATAAAAAGCAGTTTTTTATCCTGGACGATCACCGGCCAATCTTTCCTGACCTGGACATTATTAAAATAGATATCAGCAATAAACGCATACACCGTAAACCCGGCATCCACCACTTTCTTCCTGATCTTATCAAAGTCTATGATGCTGTTGGGCTTAAACGATATTTTAAATGTATAGGTCTTGATATCAGCGTCCACATCAAGAACAAAATCGAGTGTTCGCAATGCCTTGTTGATAGCATTACTGCACATACTGCAGGTTAAACCACTAGCCTGTAGAGAAACACTATTGACCTGCGCCGTAGTGATCATGGATACCGCAATGGCGATGATGAATAAGATCTTTTTCATGTTAAACTGGTTTGATTTTTAAATTTGGAATAATTAATTGAACACAAAGATGAACCGGTTAAAACCATCATTGCAGACAGGATGATGTCAGAAACGGACAAGCTGCTGACAGCAGGTTGAAGAAGCCCGAGGTCATGCGAAAGGGCTGACGAATGTTCTTATAAATTGTGATAAATCAATTCAGTAACAGAATTATGTCAACTTTTCTGATCAAAAAAAATAGCTGTTCATTTTCATTGAACAGCTGCCTTTCTGATGCCGGGGTAAATAATAAAAGCTTTATCTCGTTATCACTCTTACTCCACCACCGCCATTATTCAAACCGCTTTTACTTAAACTATAGGTAAAGCTCAGCAGGAAGAACCGTCGCAGGGTATTCACTTCTTTGTCTTCAATAAAGAGCTGGTTACTGGTACGGCTGATGCTGATATTCCGGTTCAGCAGGTCGGTGGCGGCAAATTTTATTTCGCCCCGGTTGTATTTCAGGAACTGCTTGCTGATGCTCGCATTCCAGATCGGGATCTTTGCATTGAAACCGGAAGACAACTGGTTGTTGATGGTATAATTAAATTCCGTAGCAAAAAAGAATCCTTTGGGCAACTGCCAGTCAGCTGATACATTGTATTCCTGCGATACATAATTATTGTTCTGCGTGGGCTGTGCCGAATATTTTGCATCATTATAATCAAAATTGGCAGCTACTCCTAAATTCAGTTTATCGGTGGGGTTAATATCTAACCGCAATTCTGGTCCCCAGGAAAAATTTTTGATCTCGTTGGTCACCGTATTGAAAAACTGTTTGCCTTTATTATAGCGAAGCCGGTTGCCCAGCTCCAGCGAGGCTTTCATAAACTTCAGCGGGAAACTATAATTGATATTCGCATTCAGGTTATACACTCCATCCACATTTACGGGTTTGGAACGGCGGATACCCGTAGAAAGATCGAGGGTATCATAGCTGACAATCTTATTCTGTGTTAGCATCGCCGTAAAGAACATAAAGAAATTCTTATTCTTATACGGACTCAGCAGGTTCAGGTTACCGCGGAAGGTATGACTGTATTCCTGTTTCAGGTCGGGATTACCTTCCCGGATATACAAGGGGTTCGTGTTATCTGGCACCGGTTGCAGTTGCGACATAGTCGGCTGGTTGGTAGAAGCCGAATAGTTCAGCGAGAAATTTTTGAACCGGGTGAAATTGTATTTGAAACTGGCATTCGGCAGCAGGTTGGTAAAATCCTTGCTGATCAGGGAGTCTTTCACACCACTGATGATCTTTCCTTTCAGTTCGGCCTGCTGCCAGGTAAGGCCCAGCGAGTAGTTATATTTTCTCGCCTGCTTGCGCATACGGACACCCGCCGTTGTATACCCATAGGTATTTTCAAAATCATTACTCAGGTTCTCATTCAGCTCATCGTATTTACTGTTGCTGTTATTATAATCATAGGTTGTTTTCCGGGACGTACTGGTATTCTTATTATTGCTCACACTGAGTTCCAGCAAGGTTCTTTTCCAGAGTGGTTCGGTGTATACAGCCCTGGCCATATATCCCTTCAGGTCACTTTTAGTTTCACTGCGCTGGTCCAGGGTATCTCTCCTGTTAATGGTCCCTGCATTATAATAATTGATAATGGAATTTAAACTTCCTGTACCCTTGCTTTCATTGAAACTATTTTGCAAACTCAGTGATAAGGTTCTTCCTTTGCGGGCAAATTTTTTGCGAAAAGTCAGGTCATTCCTGAAATTATAGCCTTCGCTTTCGGAGTTGTTGTTACTGAAACCTTCATTGATTGGATTACCATCCGCATCCGTGGTGGCATAATTCCGTTGCGACCGGTTCCTGGTATTTTGAAAACCAAAAGTGGGGTTGATCCGCAGGGAATGCATAGAGTCGATCTGCCAAAGGTTATTGAGGTTGAACCGGTGCGAATTGTTCAGGTTATCGGAAAAGGCATTCTCATTATAAAAGTTGGTAGCCCCACCAAAGTTATTCTGCCGGAAGATCCTGCTTTTTACATTCGGGTTAAACCGGTTGTAGAAGTAGTTGCTCTGGAAATCATGTTTGGTGCCGATGATATTATTATAATTCACGCCGCCGCCAAACACGGTTTTGATACCTGCACTGCCCGCTCCACCTAATCCCAGTGCCGCCGCTTCATCAGCCGAGACATTAATATTAAGATTACCGCCACCATTTTGCCGCATCTGGCTTAGTGCCCCGCTGAAGTTGAGCATATCCATAAAAGAAAAACCTTCTGCATTGGTATTATTTCCCAATCCAATCGCCGACAACTGCCTCGCTCCTTTAAAAGAGTTCACATTGAAGCGGCCTTCATAGCGTTCTTTATCGCCAGCACCAGCCATCACTTTTCCAAACACGCCTTTCTTCTTATCCTTCTTCAGTTTCAGGTTGATCGTTTTTTCATAGTTGCCATCTTCAAAACCGGTGAGTTGTGCCTGGTCGCTTTGCCTGTCATAGACCTGCACTTTATCTACTGCATCGGCCGGTAAATTTCTTGTGGCGATCTTGGGATCATTGCCAAAGAATTCTTTCCCATCCACCAGCACCCGGTTCACTTTTTCTCCCTGTGCTTTGATCGTTCCATCTTTTTCCACTTTCACACCTGGCAGTTTTTTTAATAACTGCTCCACGCTGGCATTGGGCTGTGTTTTAAAAGAACCGGCATTGTATTGCACCGTATCACCCACTAAGGTTACCGGTGGTGCTTCATTACTGATGACCACTTCACCCAGTACTTTGGCCACATCATTCATCGTGATGCTGCCGAGGTCCTTGTTCTTATTGTTATCATCAATGGTAAATAGGGTATTACTGTTATGATAGTTTACGTGGGTGATCATGAGCCGGTAATCCCCGTTAGGAATTCCTTTCAGTTCAAAATGGCCGGCATTATCGGTCAGGGTAAAACTGACCAGTGAAGAATCTTTGCGGTCCAGCAGCGAAATGGTGGCAGAACCAACCGGTTGTTTGGCGATGGTATCAAAAGCGATTCCCTTAACACTGCCGTTCTTTTGAGCAGATACGGTGATCGCTGCCAACACCAGCACTAACAAAAAGTAAAGCTTCTTCATAACTGTTTTGATTTACAGCTACGAAAATATTCTTACCCAATCGGTAAGGCGGTTAATTTGGATTGCTTTAATGTTAATGAAGGTTAATGTTTCGGTTAACCAGTTGACTGGTTAACTAGTTAACAGGTTTGTTGGCATTCAGCCTCCCGGTCACCCGGTTAACTTATGAACGAATCAACTTAATCCCTTGTAGGCCCTCTTTCATCATCTTCCCGTTCCTTATCATATACCAGCACTTTGACTTTCCATTCCATGGGTTCGTAGAGCATAACTATCTCTACTTTGAGTTTCTTTATTTCTTCGCCGCCATTCTCAAAAGAAAAGATCACACTGGTGAATTTCTTTTCTTCTGCCGGGGCTTCATATTTTCCTTTCAGGTGATAGGTATTCGTATTCTCCATTTTCACTGCCAGGTTATTGAGCTGGCTGAAAAGTGATTTGAATTTTTTCTTTGCTTCTTCAAAATCATCCGTGGTCAGCATCAGTGCCTGCCAGCTGCTGATGATTTTTTTGGTGGATGTATATTGTGTGATGCTGGCCTGCTCTGCTCCATTCACTTTAAAGTTGCACTCATATTCGGTTGACTGTGCCTGCTGAATGATCAGTTCTCCCTGCAGGTTGCTGAAATGATTGGGATAATCCTGTATCACCTTCTTTACATCAGGTGCAATACCATTGGTAACCGGAAGTTTTAGCTGGGATTGTGCAGCATTCCCGAAGAAAAGGGTCATCGTAATAATCACAAGTACTTTTACTGATTTTTTCATCTGTATGGATTTAACGGGTTAGTAACAAAGTCCAATATTATAAAATCTTAGTTTTAATACGTACTTTATACATTCATTTTTTCGTTAACCCTTTCTAAAACCAATCAATATGAAAAACAGGAATATCGTTCATGCCCGTGAAGAAGCAAAGATCTACCGCCAGTATTACAAACCGTCTTTCAATTTTCTCCGTTTAATGAAGTCTGTATTGTGTGTATTTATCTCCGGTTCATCTCCGGCAGCGGGTACTTATGCAAGAAGAAAATAAGATCGTCTCTTACTAACCCCCATTATATTAAAAACCCTGACCGATTGGCCAGGGTTTTTTAATTAATTGATCCGCATATCCCGCATGTTCCGCTGCATACCCGGCGGCATTGGCGGCATGCCCTGCTGCATTCCTTTACCACCCATCTTGTTCAGGTTGAACAGGAGGCTAACCATAAAGTAACGCTTCAGAACCATACTTCTCGTATCCTGTATATAGTTATCACCGGTGGAACGGGTGATGCTCTGGTTCTGGTTCAGGATATCATTCACAGAAATTTTGATCTCGCCGTTTTTCTTTTTAAATACCTGCTTGCTCATGCTGGCATTCCACAAAGGAATACTTTGATTGAACCCTTCAGCACGGCCGGTATTGATCAGGTAATCAAAATCAGTGGAAATAATAAAGTTTCCTTTAAAGGTATAAGAGAAATCTCCAGAATAGGTTTGGGTGAAATAATCTTCATTCAGGGTGGTGTTCACTGAATACTTTACATCCGTGTAAGCGATATTGAGTTTTACACCAAAATCAATTTTCTCTTTATTGATATTGATACCGGCACCCTGGTTAACAGATATTGTTTTACCAATATTCTTGAGTTTTTTTACCAGGCCAACATCATGCGTATAGTTCATACTGTTGGTGAAATTCAGGCTGGATCCTTTCAGTTTAGGATTCTTGAATGGCAATCCTAATGTAAGGAATGAGCTGGCCCTGTAATATCCATTTATGTTCGCATAGCTTGTTACCTGGACCGGGCCTCTTACTGTGATATCATTTACGATCTTGTTCCTGGTGGTGGTAAAACTCAGGTTCGCTGCTATGAACCGGAAGGTCAGGATATTGAATGTGTTATAGTTTAAATTGAAGTTGTGCGTAAACTCCTGGTCCAGTGCCGGGTTTCCAATGATCTGGCTTAATGTATCTGTTACGTTGGGAACATTCTGCAACTGGGTAATACTTGGCTGGTTCGTTCTTCCATTATAAGATATACGAAGATTCTTTCCACGGGTTGGTGTATAGTTGAAATTCGCTGTAGGGAAGAAATTGGTATACGTTTGTTTTGTAACAGAATCCTTACCCAACGATGCCTGGTAACTGTTACTTTCTAAGGTGGAGTTTTGTACCCCGATCCCAAACTGGTAATTGTATTTTTTCTCCTGCACCCGGAAGTTTACACCAAAGCGATGTGCCAGGAATGTATTTTCAAATTCATTGGTTTGTGCCAGGTTGGGATTATCATATTTATCGGTCGCAGAGTTATAATTATACGTCTTCCGGTTTGATGTACTCAGGTTATGAGTGTACGCATAGTTCAGTTCCAGTAATTTATTCAGGCCAAATGGTTCTGTGTACGAAGTGCTGAATACGTTATTATTGGTTGTTGTCTTTTGCTGGTTCTGCTGATTTTGCTGAATGATCCGGTAAGGCAATCCATCCGGTTGATAAAATATATTCCTGGATAAAGTAAAGCCATCACTTTCACTGTTACCGATCGTTCCGTTCCAGCCCAGTGTTACGGTACGGCCTATCTTACTAAATTTATGACGGAACAACAGGTTGTTTCCCCAGTTGAATCCATCCCTTTTGTTACTGTTATTCGTTCTGCCGGTAACAGCCAGGTATTCGTCTGTTGGAATAGTTGTAGTATTAAATGAAGTATCCTGGCTATAGCTCTCCGAATGTTGTAAGGTGAGTGTAGGTGTATACAAAATAGAGTTCATCGAATCGATCTGGTATTCAAACCGGAGATTGAAGCGATGGTTGGTATTTTTATTATTGGAAGAAGACTCTTTGCTTAAGGAGGCCACAGAATCAACGAAGGTGGTGCGACGAAATACACTTTGCTGCTGATCGGTATTGCTGTTGGATAAGAAATAGCTGCCCGTTACTTTGATCTTGCTGCCCCACTGGTCGGTATAGTTAAGACCAGTTGACAAGGAACGGATCAGGCCAGTGCTGCCGCCGCCACCGAAGCCACCAAAACCTGCGCCACCACCACGGGTAGAAGTTACCTGCATGCCACCCATTCCGCCGCCACTGCCTCCACCGCCACCAAAACCGCTAAAGCCGCCCATTGAACTGATGATATCAGAAAAAGAGAAGCCCTGCTTATTAATATTATTGGCATTGAATAAAACAGAAAAACGTTGATTGCCTTTGAATTTATTGAAACTAAGATTGGTTTCATAACGGCCATTATCACCGTAAGAAGCAAGGGCCCTGGCGAAATAGCCTTTGTTGCGATCTTTCTTCAGTTTAATGTTTAAGGTCTTGCTGCGGCTGCCATCATCTATCTTGGTAAACTTGGCCTGGTCACTCATATCATCAAAGACTTGTACACTTTCGATCATATCGGCGGTTAAGTTCTTCGTGGCCAATTTGGGATCAGTACCGAAAAACTCTTTGCCATCCACATATACTTTTTGAATTTGTTCCCCCTGTGCTTTCACGTTTCCTTCCTTATCCACTTCCACGCCGGGTAATTTTTTCAGCAGGTCTTCTGCGGTTGCGTTGGGTTTTGTTCTAAACGCTTCTGCATTGAACTGTACCGTGTCTCCCTTCACCGTAATTGGCACCGTGTTGGTAACCACCACTTCGCCGAGTGATTTAAAATCCTTGGCCACAGCTATATCACCGAAGTCGGCTGTCTTTTTATCGGCTGTCACGGTCGCTAGTTTCTTAAAGGGCTGGTAGGCCTGGTGCGAGAAGACCAGTTGGTACTCGCCATCCGCCAGTCCTTTGATCTCAAAAACACCCTGCTTATTACTCAGGGTAAACGTGACCAGCGAGGAATCTTTGGTATTGATCACAGAGATGGTGGCATCTACAATGGGCTGTTTAGCAGCGGTATCGGTCAGTTTACCTTTGATGATACCATCAGTTTTTTGAGCCTGTGCAATAGTGAACAAGGATAAGGTCAGGGTGACCAGCGTCAGTATTTTCTTCATAAACGGTTACAATGTGTACGAAATTAGACGTAAGAGTGTCAATTAACCTTCGCCGGGGCTATAATAATGCTGGAAAAATGGACGAACGGGCAGGGAGAGCCGATGAACTGCTTAACTAAACAAATACTCCACATCTTCCCTCGTCAGTGCTTTCACAAATGAGGTATCATCGGAGATAATGTCTTTGGCTAGGGCCCGTTTCTTTTCCTGTAACTGGATGATCTTGTCTTCAATGGTGTCTTTACAGATCATGCGATAAGCAAAGATATTTTTAGTTTGCCCGATACGGTGGGTACGGTCAATGGCCTGTTGCTCCACGGCCGGGTTCCACCAGGGATCTACAATATATACATAGTCTGCTGCCGTCAGGTTAAGTCCCACACCACCGGCTTTGAGCGAGATCAGGAATACCCGCACTTCATCATCCTTCTGGAAACTCTGTATGGCTTTCTCCCGGTCGGGTGCCGCCGTACTACCATCAAAATATTCATACTTGATACCGAGCTCTTCCAGTTTTGCTCTTATTAATGCCAGCATGCCGAGGAATTGAGAAAACACCAGGGCTTTATGATCACCAATATTCTCCACGATCTCCCTGGCCAGTTCATCCAGTTTGATGGAATGGTTCTCAAATTTTTCCTGTTCATTCAGTATCGCCGGTGAATCACAGATCTGCCGTAGTTTCATCAGTCCCTGCAAGATGGTGAGCTGTGATTTCTGGATACCCTGTTCCTGTATCGTCCCTAATATCTTATCCCGGAAATCATTCCGGTAAGCATCATAAATCTTGCGTTGCTCATCTTCCATTTCGCACCACAGGATCATTTCCTGTTTTTCCGGCAGGTCTTTCGCAACCTGTTCTTTGGTCCTTCGTAAGATGAAGGGGTATAATATCTTTTTCAAATGCTCTTTGCGGTCCTGTTCGCCAAACTTGTCAATCGGGATCGCAAACTCCTGGCGGAAGAATTCCATCGTACCCAGCATACCAGGGTTCAGGAAATTCATTTGTGCAAATACATCAAAGGTATTATTCTGCAATGGCGTACCACTCATACACAAACGGTGTTTGGCATTGAGTAGTCCTGCTGCCTTTGTTACTTTACTCGCCGGGTTCTTGATGGCCTGGCTTTCATCCAATATCACATAATCAAATTCCACACTCAGCAATAATTTGATATCGCTTCGCAAAGTTCCGTACGTAGTGATCGTCACATCATGATCAATTAATTCTTCTCTCACTCTTGTACGTTGCCCACCGTGATGAATACGGTATGTCAGCTTTGGTGTAAATTTTTTGATCTCGTTCTCCCAGTTATAAATAAGTGTTGTCGGGCAAACCACCAATGCTTTCAGGCTACCTTTCTCCAATTTATAATGATCCATGAACGATAAGGCCTGCACAGTTTTACCCAAACCCATATCATCGGCCAGGATGCCACCCCAGTTGATATCTTTCAGGTAATTCAGCCATTGATAACCGGCCACCTGGTAAGGACGGAGTATCATTTTCAAATGATACGGTGGTTCAATTTCTTTAATGGTATTGAACTCTCTCAGTTTCTCATATTTTTCTTCCAGCTGCACGGAGAGTTCTTCCTCATCTCTTTGTTCATAGAGTTCATCCACGACGCTGAGATGATAGCGGGATAGTTTGAGCGAATTATTCTTGCCTTCACCCACCCGGAATAGCAGTGAATATTTTTTGATCCACTCTTCCGGGAGGATCCCCAATGTACCATCACTCAGCTGTACAAACTGCTGTTTATTGGCCAATGCTCTTTTTACTTCGGCCACCGTTACCTTCTGGTCACCAAACACAATATCCACTTTGGCATCAAACCAATCGGTATTACTGCTGATAAAGATCTTTGTTTGCGGCTTGGCGGTGTTGAAACGGAAATTCTTCAGGGCTTCAAACCCAAAGACCGGTGTCTTCATCTCCTTCATAGCATCCACAAACAGGAAGAACCAGTTATTCTTCAATACATCTGTTCCCTTTAATGCCAGTGATCCGTTCTCTTCATTAAAAATAAAATTGGAATGCAGGTTTTGTAACTGCTGCACAAATTCATTTTCCTTTTCCCGGTTGCGGTGAACGATCAGCACCCGGTCGCCCTGCGGCACCACGATCTCATCCCGGTCTCTTGTCCTGGTTTCAAATCCTTTATAAGAATAGGAGGGTTGAAAAACGAGATAATCCCCTTTCTCCACTAAAAACAGTTTCACTTCCGGGTCACCATCTTTTATTTCCTGTACCAGTGATTTATCAAAATCAACTTTATGTTCTTTCGCTAAGGGTAAAACAAATTGCTGTAAGGTCTTGCTCCAGTCTTCTTCTTTCACTTCCATTTTTCCCTTCGGTAAAAACTGCTCCACCAAATGGATCACTTCATTATTTTTCCAGAGGTGGATCTGCTCATTGTATAAAAAGAAAAGGGGGCTGGAGCTTTCATTCTCGCCCAGGTCATATTCCATGCTGCCCAGGTTCACCCGACAGTGAATGGTATAATGCGAATTCTTTTTAATAATAAAATGCGGCCGGGCTTCTTCCGCCGCCAGTTGTACTGTTCCAAGATTACCGGTCTTGAAGGGTTTCTTATCCGGTAATAAAAACACCAGTGCATTACCTGCCGCTTCCGTAAATAATTTTTTCAATTTGGGCAACAGGTATTCCGCCATCAGTTCTTTGGTCTCACCCGGGAGGTCATCTTCTTCCTGGTGAATGATATTTTCCCAGATACCCGAGAAAGGGGAATTACGGCTGATGTATTTATTGATCTCTGTTTCCTGCAGCTTACGCAGCATGGTGAGCAGTTCCTTATCGGTATCAGCGA
>CALRSN020000010.1:0-15880 GCA_943370865.1 Bordetella parapertussis | reverse complement strand
GTAGCAGGAACCGGGTTAACAGTAACTACGATACTATTGGAAAAACCGGTAAAGCACCCACCTGTTATATAACGAACCTGGTACGATCCGGCTTCAGTAGCAATATAGTTTTGCTGGCCGCCTGCCGCTGAAATCAGGTTATTATTCCTGAACCATTGCAATGTACTGGATGCAATAGAGGAAGTAATTGTTACAGAACCCCCTTCACAAATTGATAAAGGACCTGATGCAGATAAAACCGGGGCTGCTGGTGCCGTCGAAACAGTAATAACAACAGTATCTCTTTTTACACAATTCCCTATGTTGGTTACTTCTAAAAAATAACTGGTGGTGACCAGGGGACTAACTATCGGTGTCTGGCTGGCTGAACTGAAACCTGCGGGGTTTGATGTCCAACTATAAGTATTGAATGATGAACCTGTAGTACCAATCACGGCACTGCCCCCGGAACAGATGTTCTGATCAGGACCTGCATTTGCCGCAGGTAAACTAAAGACGTTAATATCAATAGTGTCTTTTGCAACACAGGATCCGGAATTTACTGTAAGGAAATAAGAAGTGAAAACTGACGGACTTACTACCGGGTTGGCAATTGAGGATGAAAACCCAGCGGGAAAAGAACTCCATGAATAGGTGTTACTTCCGGAAGCAGCAGTTCCAATTTGCAAACTGCTTCCCTGGCAAATTACATTGTTAGGGCCGGCATTAGCTACCGGGGCCGGACCACCTATTGTAACCTGTATTGTATCTAAACTGGTACAACCAGCTGGATTAGTAACGGCAACATAATAGGTTGTAGTTGCCGAAGGGCTGACAACAGGATTTGGAGTGGAAGCGGTAAACCCTCCGGCACTTGAGGTCCACGAATAAGTATGATTGAAAGCAGCAAAACCTCCCAGTACAACTGATTGCCCGGAACAGATGGTCGTATCTTTTCCAGCGAGGGCACCTCTTTCGTTAAGCATGTTCCGGTAAACATTTGGTGAACCACCCGTGATCAGTTCTGGTTTTGAATCACCATCTATATCAGCAATAGCTGTTGCCGGTCTTGCCCCGGTAATTAGAATGAAAGGAGCATTGGCAGAAGTAAAGGAATAGTTGCCCGGTGTACTAAGGTTATTAAAAAGTGCAGTACTGCCAGATGCCCAACAGGAGGAAAAAATATCAAGCTTACTGTCACCATCCAGGTCTCCATAGGAGATGGTACGGTTGTATCCACAGGAAGACAAACCAAAAGGTGCAGCAAGTGCAATATTTCCGGGTGTACTGATGTTCCTGTAAATACCGGTTGATCCTGGTGCACCGGGTGTAAACCGTACATCATAACCGATACACACATCAAGCTTGCCATCATTGTCAGCATCAAATAGTGCAGCTTCGCTTTGCGATATCGTATAATGATTGAACACCTGGCGGGCTGCAAAAGCAATACTGCCAATACTGCTGGTATTTCTGTATACAGTAAAAGTATAGAGGCCGGAGTTGAAGATGCCTCCATCCAGGATCACCAGGTCCGCTTTTCCATCTCCGTCCAGGTCTCCGGTACATACACGGCCATTATATAAACCGGAAACGATATCGATTTTCTGCTCAAAAGCAATCACACCATTAATACTTTTATTCCTGTAGATGGATATGGTGTTTACATTGGGCCCGGAATTGGTAACCACCATATCAGGTTTGCCATCACCGTCAAAATCATTGAACGTAATATTAGTGGGGTTCAACGAAGTCGGATAATCAGTTTTTGGCGAAAAGGCCAGGCTTCCGGCTGTACTGTTGTTTTTGAAAACGGATACGGTGTTGGCATTATTATTCGTTACGGCTACATCCAGTGTACCATCGCCGTCCATATCAGCAGTAGCAACATGCCAGGCCAATGGATTATTATTGGAGACAACCTCCAGTGCCGGGGCAAAATTTACAAAACCGCTTGTGCTGGTATTTCTTAAAACAGAAAACCCAAACCAGTTGATGGATACAATGTCGTTCTTCCCATCATTATCCATATCGCTGATCACCATATTACCGTATAATGATTCGGAGGCTGTTGTACCGAGACCAAAATTTTTGGCCCTGTCAAAAGTGAATTCAGAAAAACGGCAGGTTGCCGGGAACGTGATGGTAAATCCTTTAGGCGAATAGGCAGTGTGGCGATTGATAGTAACAGAAAGTGGATCTACGGTAGCACCTGCCGGCACTGTAACGGTTAGCTGGGTGGTTGTTGCCGTAAGAACCTGGGCTTTTACTGAACCAAAGAATACGATATTATCATTCGTAACAGTACTGAAATTTATACCAGTAATAGTGACTGTTGTACCTATGGGACCATGGGTCGGTGAAAACGAGGTGATCACCGGTGGGGGAAAGGTAATAAAGCCGGGACGTGAACCCGTTCCTGTGGCGGTGGTGACCGTTACATTTCCATTGGCACCGGCGCCAACTACTGCGGTGAGCTGGTTGATTGAATTAACAGTAAAAGAAGCGGCGGGTATTCCACCAAAGCTTACTGCAGATACATTTGCAAAGAAATCGCCTGTAACGGTGACAACTGTTCCGGTACCCCCGGAAACCGGGTTGTAGGATGTAACAACTGGTGCAGGGTAAGGAACGGCTATAAACTGCGGGTACTTCCGTAAAGTGTCACTGAGTACACCATCCGATACAATAAGTGTAACTGTATCCTCACCCAGGTAAATATTATGCAAATAGGAACTGTTGTATGACGTACTGATGGTTGTACTATTCACGATCCAGGTATATTGATACCCGGGCTTTGAATAATTTCTCAGGTTTACAGTATTGGTCAGGTAAAGATTGCTGGTATCCACCAGGAACAAGGCAGTAGGAACAGGTGCACCACCGTTAGTCGTAAGTTCTAAGTAACCGTGACCGCCACCAGCCCAGAACTGGTTATTATCCCTGATATGAAGATCATAATGACTATAGCCCAGGTAGTTATAGTTGTTACTTCGCAACAATCTTTGCCATACTTTTCCAGAATCAGTGGTGAGGAGTGTGACATAGGGGTCCTTAATGGCAATACCGGTACTGTCGTTGATAAATCTCATTTTTTCGCAAAGGAATGGCTGCACCTGGTTATTGGTTTTAATGGTCCAGCTAACTCCGCTGTTGGCAGTATAGTATAAAGTTCCGCCATCAGTATTATTCATATTCAACCATCCTTTGGATGAAGTAAGGAAGTGGGTGTAATTAACCGTTCCTGGTGGTAAGTTCATGAATGTCCAGTTTGTACCGGCATTGTTTGTTTTCCTGATCTTAGATGCCTGGGAACGGCAAATGGCAAATACATTGTTATTATCGGCTGCCTCCAGGTAATCAAAATAAGAACCCTCATCGACGAGGGATACGGTCCAGTTGGCCCCTTTGTCAGTTGTTTTTAACACCCTGTCCGCATCTATAGCATAGCCAACCGAATTTTGCTGCGGAAAGATCATGTCTGTTATACCAGTTCTTAATTGGAGGTTGTTATACTGGGAATGAAACACCAGTTTAAAATTATTACCCCCATTGATGGAATATAGAATGGAGGGAACAAGGCCATAATGACCGAATACAATTACCGTATCCTGGTTAAAGGACTGCAGCCCGTTGATGACAAAGCCGAAGGTCAGGTTGACGGAATAGCCATTGTAGTCAACATTTGTTAAGGTGATAGGTTTTTGTATATATGTTCTTCCTGTGTCTGTAGTAAAACCAACCCAGTCACTAAAGCCAACGTATCCCGAAGAGGCGGAGTAGAAACTTATTTTATTGATGTCATTATCTTCACTGGGTTCAATATGGATCTGCCGCATTTGTGCAGTCGCCTTTGATGAATAGAACGCTGCAGTAATCAAAACAAGCATAAGGAATAAGAACTGTCTTTTTTTATAGACTCTGTCTGACATAACAAGTGTTTTCATGGCAAATGCCGGGGTGCAAATAGCTGCCAGGTATAAGAATAAATAGCTATACAAGGTAATAAACAGAACTGATAAATTAAAACACTGAGTTTGATAGCATGCTTGGGTGGCGGCCACGGCAGGTTACTGCTGAAAAATTTCCTTCAGTGCCGTTTTTATCATTATTTGATATTCTATCAATTCTTCAGGATTTTACCTGTTTGTGAACAAAGGATGAAAAAAATAGGTTTTTTCTCCACAGATGGTTTTTTTAATCAACCTGTAGCAGGATGAGTTTATTTATTAGCAAGAACTACAACATCCATAGCGTTCACGTTAATTTGATTAACGACTGAAAGCTGTGTCATCAGATTTTTATACTTCTGCTTATTCAATTCCGGGTGGGTGAATAATATAGGTTTGTCACTTCGGTTAATGATAACAATCACTTCTTCGTTGCCAAATTTACGGGTAAATGCGTACAACCTTTTTTCATCATCGGTTACCAAAGTGTTGTAGCTGCCCAACCTGATCGACTTATATTGCTGGCGAAAGCCGATGAACTTTTTGTACCAGTCAAATAAATCCTGGTCAAATACTACCTCATCGGGGTCATGTTTACTTTGATTGGGATTAAATGTTTCCGCATCATATTGCTGATTGGGCCATAGCATCGGTTTGCGGCAGTCGGGGTCGTTGCCTCCCCACATCCCTGCTTCATCACCATAAAAAAACATCGGTGAGCCTAAGTAAAGCATTTGAAACGCTATGATCAGTTTTTGCTTTTGCCTTTGTTCAATTGTTGGTTTCCGGGCATTGTAATTCCTATTGTTGCTCTTTTGGCTCCAGTTAAAATATTTTCCCCAGTTACCAAATTTTTCTCCGTCAGGATTCGCTACTGCACTGGCCAAACGTGTTGCATCATGACTGTTCATCAGGTTTTGCATATTGAAAGCCACATCTTCTCCAAATGCTTCTCTTAATTCTTTCAGCTTACTGTCAAACCGGGTAACTGTTGAGCCGATTGTATCCTGTACAAAAAAATCATGCACAATGAAGGCAAAATTGTAGTTCATCGTAGCATCAAACTCATCGCCCAGTAAATAAGGCCTGGTCTTTTCAATAGGATCAACCAGCTCGGCTGTTAAATAAGCAGTTGGATTGATGCTGCGAACCCATTTGCGCCAGTCTTTCCAAAACGGATGACCAACATCATAGGCCACATCCAGGCGCCAGCCATCAATGCCATACGCAATTCCTTTGTTCATCGGGTTCATCCAGCGCATCGTGGAATTGAAAATATATTCCTTCGGTCCTGCAACAATGCCGGTACTGTCTTCTTTCAATTCAGGCAGTGTTTTTACACCAAACCATCCTTTGTAGTCGAACTTTGTACCTGTTGCACTATCCCGCCAGCTTTTAATATCGAACCAATCTTTGTAAGCAGATGCCTGCTGGTTTTTCAGCACATCCTCAAAGGCAAAACTCTTTACACCTATATGATTAAATACGCCGTCAAAGATGATGTACATCTTTCGTTTGTGTACTTCTTCAATCAGCTTCAAAGCCAGTAAGTCAGCTTTAGTCCATACCCAGGTTTCCGGTTTCAACGGATCTTCATTCTTCATCATTTCTATATCTCCAGATGGATCAGGTCCAAAAGTCGGATCAACATGATGATAACACAATGCATCATATTTATGGGAGGAGGGTGACCAGAAAATGGGCGTCATATAAATTGCATTTACACCCAGCGATTGTATATAGTCCAGCTTGTTCAGCACTCCCTGCAAATCCCCGCCATACCTTCGCCGCTGTATATTGAAAGAAATGTTTCTCCCGTTTTTCAGTTCGTATGGCTGTAATTGATACCAGTCGCTTGTCCACGGGTGAACCTGGAATGCTGATGTATCATCAAATGGATACGCACCATTCTGGTCATGTACTTTCGGATCGTTAGCCGGGTCCCCGTTATTGAACCGTTCAGGAAAGATCTGGTACCACACAATGCCCTTGCTCCACTGCGGGGTAACATTAGTTTGGGCTGTACCCGGTAATACACATACTAGCAGGATCTGAACCAGGAGAACAATTATCAAGAGCTGTTTTTTCATGTTCGTAAAATTTGAAAAGTACTTGTACACAACACAGATAAGTATAGATGAACTGAAGCACAATAAAACCTGTCGGCAGACAAGGTGCTGAAGTTGAAGGTAAGAACAAAAGCGCAATAGAATTATGTCCGCAGTTGCGAACGTTTATGCCGGCGGTTAACAATCCTGCTCGTACAATTGCTTTCTGTTAAGTGTTGTTGATGGTGAAGATATTTCAGCTTCATCGTGAAAAGATCAGCGATGCATTTGTGAGTCCATCTTCATTCATCCTCAGTAGCCACTGGTGCCTGTCTTCACTTTCCCCGCCCGTTTGTAACAGGCAATGATCACCCCGGTTGTTGTAACGGAGCTCTCTGTTAATGTAAAGGATGCCGGGACCGGGCCATCGGCAAACAATTTTTTTCCTTTGCCAAGCGTCAGCGGATGAATTTTAAGACGGAGTTCATCCACCAGGTCATTCTTTAATAGCAGTTGAATGAGTTGACTGCTACCCCACACCTGGATATCGGCCCCGCCTTTGGAGGATGATTTTTTAAGTTGCTTAATATCCGCCAGGCTTTTGAGGAATACGGTATTTTCCCAATCAGATTTTTTTCTCGTCTTCGACAAAACGTATTTTGTACCATTGTTGATACCCGGCCAAAAGTCAGCATGATGTGGCCAGTAGTTTTCCCAGATTTCAAATGTCTTTCTGCCCAAAAGATAATCGGCCGGTTGTTGCAGCTCTTTTTGAACCACTTTACTATAGGCTTTGTCACCATAGGGTGCTGTCCAGCCACCAAATTTAAAACCACCAGATACATCTTCCTTTGGTCCGCCCGGAGCTTGCATCACGCCGTCCAAGGAGATCATGGATAAGACGATTATTTTTCTCATGTGTTGAATTGTTGATTGACCTGTACGCTATTCGGTTTCGGCATCCTGTTGTTTTGCTTTAATCTAATGGCTCACAAGTGAACCCATGTTCCGATACAAGTGCCATTATCACTGGTACCTGCATATTGTCTCCTTCAACTCTAAGCACCTTATCACAATCAGAAAGGTCGAAATTAATTGTAAGTGATGGGAAGGCTTCGGACAAAATGCCAAGCAGCATTTTGCTTTGTGCCTTTTTCTGAACATTGGTTTTGAAAACTTCCACCATTGTAAAATTATTTCTGGGCCTGGTTTGTGTTTCTGTTACGACGGGATAAGTTGTAGGAATGTGAATCCGGTTGAGGCCGGCCGGCCGGCCCGATGTTGAGTATCCGCTGTTTTCGTCAGTTAGTTTTACCCGAGAGCTTAACCCCATCTAGTATGGCCGCCTGTAGTATAGCAGTGTTTATATCTTTTATTGTTTTGAACCTGATGCAATAGCCGGTAACAGTGGCCTTACCCAGTTTTTTACCATACGTATTGACTAAGTATGTCTTGTCCTTGATACCCATGATATAGACAGATATCCCCGTTGTGTTGGCACTCAAACCAATTTGATAAAACTCCCGGGTTGTTCCGTCAGCATATTTCATAGTATAAGCTCCATACCCGATATTAGGATTAGAAACAATTTTACCTTTATCGTCTTTACCATCCAGGAACCATAATTTACTTTTTGGTAAAACCTTAAGTATATGCTGATGCAGTGTCTGCATCTCGCTGCTTTTGGGTTCAGGCTGGCTAGCTATATATGCAGCGATTTGTTCTTTTACATTCATAGTAATTTATATGCTGGTGAACTTTTATAGTCAATTGTAATTTGGGTCAAATTCCACGATCCATTCAATACCGTATTTGTCTCTGAAACAACCAAAATAGGTGCCCCAGGGACTATCACCAATAGGCCCTTCTATTTGTCCTCCCACTGAAAGCCCGTTAAATAATTGGTTGGCTTCTTCTTTACTTCCGGCACTTATTACAATTTTACTCCTGTTCTCATTTTCGTTTGTTCTTCCCATAATTTCAGGAACATCATTGCCCATTAACATACTGCCATTACCGGTAGGCAAAGCAATATGCATAATTTTATTTTCTTCTTTTTCCGCTACCGGGAATTCAGGACCTGCCAGGTCTTTGAAGCGAATGATCTTTGTAAACTCTCCGCCAAATACGGACTGGTAAAAGGTAAATGCTTCTTCAGCATTCCCGTTGAAATTAATGTGAGGATTGATAAGTGCCATAAGTTCTGTTTTGTATGGTTTAAAATTCGTTTGTTTTTATTTGTTTGACTGCTGTTGAAAACGGCAATTACTTTTTTGACAAACTTGCCAATAGATTTTCGAGGTTGGCAAGCGACATTTTCATGCCAATAGTAAAGCCATCAAGAATTCTCTCTAATCTTTCAAGTGATTCGTTGTAAATCGTAATGTTCACTGTTGTTATTGCGCCGTTTTCGCTGAAAGTATGATCCCATTCAGAACCCGGCAATTCCGGGTTTTCAGCAGCGTCTGCAAAAGCATTATGCATTTTAAAGTTGGTCTTCGGAGTAATGGAAATGTATTCCTGTATGGCCCAGCGTTCTGCTCCTTCGGGACTGATCATGGCATAAAATCGTTTGCCACCCACTTTAAAATCCTGGTATTTTGTTTTGGCGACCATTGGCTGTGGCGCAATCCATTGGTCAATCAATTCCGCTTTGGTAAAAGCATCCCATACCAGCGAAAGTCCGGCATCAAATTCCCTCGTTATATAGACCATTTTTGTTGGTTTGTCTACGGTAAAATCAAATAGCAGATCGGTTTTCATTTTTTTTGTTTTTTCATTGTTGATAATACGTTGTCTAGCTGGTTGAACCGGGTTTCCCAGATCTTCCGGAATTGGGCAATCCATTGATCCACCTCTTTCATTTTTTCAACTTGTAGTGAGTAATAAATTTCCCTGCCCTGCTGTTCCTGTTTCACCAGTTCGCATTCAGTGAGTATGCGGAGATGTTTAGATACAGATTGTCGGGTAGTGTGAAAATTGTCAGCAATGGCATTCGGGGTCATTGCCTGCACGGCGATCAGGGTAATGATGGCCCGCCTGGTAGGGTCGGCGATGGCCTGGAAAATGTCTCGGCGCATAAGTTTAAAATTTCATTGTGAAGCCAATCGGTTGCAAATATATGTGCAACTATTCGGTTTCGCAAATATTTTTTTAGGAAAACCGGGAAGACGGAAAATGCAGGTTTTGTTGCAGCTGTGCAGCCCGTAATAAATCATTACAAGAGGTAACCGCAAGGGCAGGCAACGACAACATGCATGGAGATGGTTCGTTATGATGACTGATCAACTGTATAATTCAGTTCTGTTACTCCACAGGAAAATGGCCGGGTACTCACCAGGTTGAGTTTTATTTTGCCATTGATATTGGCAAACAAGGGAATGCCCTTTCCCAAAATAACTGGATTAACAAATAACCAGTAGCCGTCAATCAGGTCCAGTTGCATAAGTGCATGTGTGGCTGACGGGCTGCCAAAAAGCAGGATATCTTTACCGTCCTGTTGTTTTAGTGCATGGATATGGTCCGGAAGATTGCCGCTGATGATGGTGGTATTGGCCAAACCCGCATCTTTCAGGGTTGTTGATAAAACAATTTTGTGCACTTCACTATACCATGCAGAATGTTCAATATCATGCCGGGTAGCATTGGGCTTGTCAGCTGCGGTAGGCCAGTAGCTTTCCATCATCTGGTACGTTACCCGTCCGTATAAGGCAGTATCGCCTTCACTGATCCGCTTACCGACATGCTCAAAAATTTCTTCATTCACCTTGATCCAGTCCATTTCTCCATTCGGTCCGGCTACAAAACCGTCAAGCGAGATGTGCATAAAGGAGATTATTTTCCGCATGTTTTTTTTAATTTGTTATGTAAGCCGGAACTGTACCGGGTAAAGATAGGAAGATGACAATATATCCGTTAAGCGGCCATATAGCCAAACCGCTTCCAGCACTATACTAGCATAGCACTTCAGCGTACTACTTCACTGATTTGAATCACCGGCTGTATATCGGTATAGTTGGGAATATCACTCCTGATCTTTTCTGCATGGGGTTTGAATGAATTTTGATAAGCCGAAAGCCGGTCAAAGTATAAATAACCTATCGCCAGGTAGGGGATTGGATCAGTAGCTGTCCTCCCGGCTATGCCTTTGTCGATTTCAAACAGCTTTAATGAGTCACCCAGCAAACTGGCCACCATCGGCATGTGGGTATGGGTATAATAGTCCATGTCAAATTTTTTACCCTCCCCGTTTGGATAGAGTATGGTCACTTTGATCATGCCTTTTTTTGCCTGGGTATTTTGGGCAGGTGTCTTCGGCATAAAACTACAGAGAAACCCGATGAGGGCAAAGAGTCCGGCAATGGCGATAATTCTGTTAGTCATGTTAAGCAGGTTTAATTTTTTGTATAAGCTTATTTCAGGACGAGACACAAAAATGCAGAAGTTTAGTTTGCCAGGCCACACTTGCTGGAAAAAGTTTATTCTATGCAGGTTTTGACAGGAAGACTTGAGTTGGTTGTTTTCAATTAAAGCAGGGCCTTCCCGATTTGTTTATCCAGCAGGTCGAAAATGGCTGTTTCGGAATTCTTACCGGCAGGCCGGCCAAATAAGGCAAAGGAAAGTTTCCCTTCCCGGGTAACAATTGCAGTAAAAGGGTAAAAGGATATCTTTTTTATTTTGTCTATTTCCATTTGTGATAGGCGCACGATCTGGAAAGCAAATTCATGATTTTGTAAAAATGCGTTGATCCGGTTTTCTGTATCAAACGTTAACGCTATAAATAGCGTGGAGTCCGATTGGTACTTTTTGACAAGTTGATTAAGTGCCGGGATTTCTGCTACACATGGCCGGCATGACACAAACCAAAAGTTGTAAACTATTGTTTTCCCTTTACGAACTGATGTAGGTATCAGTTTCTTGTCGATTGTGACAAGGTCAGGAACAGGCAAGCTGTCAGAGAAGTAAGAAATATACGACTGTGTCACCCCGGCAGAGTCGGTGTATAGAAATTTCTTGCCGCCGTCCTCAACTACACGCTGCTTGTTGCGTTGCCCTGCCAGGCAGAATGAAAGCAGGAGGGTTATTGATATAAAGCAAAATCTTCTCAAGTTGGCAGCATGCACTTCTTTAATAATTTCTGTCCTATTCGCCTGTATAAGGGTCCTTTATTTTTCGTGGTAGATAGGTGATATCTTCAAATTTTACGGTACAGCTTTTTCCCGTGGGAGATTGTGCCAAAAATCCCACCTGGAAAGTTTGGGTAGTGTCAAATTGTAAATGGCGTACCAGGAACCAATTGGTACCGGCTGTTGAATAATACAGGGTGATCACATTGTCAGCTTTCGCAACCTTAAAATAAACTTTGTTGCTGTTTATTTCAACTGAATTACAGTCGTCGGAAACACCTTTGGTTACAACGCTAACCACTCTTCGGGCCCCGGTATAATCCTTTTCAAAACAAAATTTTATCCAGTTTAAACTATCTTGTTTAAGTACGATGGCACCGCCATCCCATTTACTTTCAAAAGTATGTTCTATTGATGCCGTAAGGACAAAATTACTGTCGGCAGTAAAGAGAAGCTTAGGGGCATTGTCAGTATTGTACGTAACGTTGGGGTCTCTGAACATGTCAGTTTTTTCACCTGCAATGATTGTTATCCCTTTTTGGCTCAAAATGTATCCGGTGGGTTTATTTTCCCATTTTAAACTATGTGGAATGGCATCCAAAGCGATCGGATCATTTTGTTGGCTGAATCCCTCTTGTGCAAAGGCTAATACAAGCAAACCATTCAATAATGCGGGTAGAAATAATTTATGAGCCATAGTAAATAGGTGTTTAGTTAATTACTATTCAGGTAAATAGTCGCCTAATAAATTCCAGTCCATGCTATTTCCCCAGCCTTGTCCGTGGTCGCTTGTATTTTTAATTTTATGTGCATCGCCAATTTGGAATTCGCCGTAACTTAATAACGATAAAATTGTTCCCGGTCGTAAGTGTTCACTTGCCCAACTTAAAGGGGTATTTCCATTCGCATCTTTACTCGTTTTGTCTGCTCCATGTTCTAGTAAATAGGAGATTGTTCTTTCATCGGCATATGCTGCAGCCCTGTGTAGCGGAGTTTCTCCTTTTGTTCTGACATCACGCATGAATGCTCCTGTTTCTACTCCCGGAATTGTCTTAGCATTTACGTCCGCTCCTTTTTCTACAAGAAGTTTTACCACATAAAAATAGTAAGGCCGTCCAGCTTTGGCAAGTGCATTATGAAGTGGTGTTTCATTAGTTGTATCCACATGAGCATTTACGTCTGCCCCATTATTGATTAAAAAGTCACATACTTTCCAATGTCCGAAGAAAGCAGCATTCCCTAACTCATCATTTAGGTTTAGGCTGTCAAGCGTTCCGCCTGCTTTTAAAACAGCTTTCAAACCTGTTGTGTCATTATAATAAACAAGCCATTGCAAAGGTTTTATTGGCCCTTCATTCAAAATTTCTTTCCAATTGGGGGCATTTAATAACTCAAGAATATAGTCAGTCCGTCCACGGCTAATGAGGTTTAATATTTTTTCAACTTCCATAAGAAAATCTGTTATTGGGTGATTCCTCTGTTTAGTTACACACAATGTGCAGGGATTACCGAAGGTTTGGAATTAGTATTCCGTCCGCCCAACTTTTGGTAACACCAATGTTAGCGGTTCGTTGCTTGTTTAAGGTCATTTCCAATAATTTTTGATAAGGTCTTCAACCCAAACAGGTTGTTGAATATCTGTTTTCGGTTGAAATTCTCTGAATACTGGTTTTATATCCAAAACAGGTGTTCCATCGATTGCATCAAGATATTTCACTTTTATTGTACGGTTATTATGCTCTAAAAGTTCAACAGTACAAAGACCAATTCTATTCGGTCTATCCTTTTTTCGTTGCCCGAAAATTCCAACTACTGGATAATTTGGATTTCCTCTTGGTCGTCCTGAAAAAACAATATTCTCACCCTTAACTTTATCGAATAAATAAATAATTTCTAAGTGTGAAAAGTCCGAAATATTTTTAAATGCTTCTGTTGGAATATTTTCTGCTAGTTCAATTTCGGCAATAATTTCTTCCCAATTATCATCAATCGGTGTTGTTCTTGAATTTTTCACAATTGCGATTGGTACAATATTTATTTCCATTCTTACTATTTTGCCTGTGGATGGGTAGCTACCCAATGACCGCTAAAGAGCAGGGCTTTGATCAGGTTGGGAAATGGAATTCCGTCTGCCCATAACCGCTACTGATTGAAAATATAAAGTTGAATTTAAGAACTAAAGTTGAAAGTTGTTTGTTCAGCCCGAACCACAGCTGGGATTTGCAATTGGCTGATGTTTGTTTGTCAAGCCACACTTGAACAAAACCCAATGTTATAGGCAGCCTTTATACTGTAGTTTTAACAACAATTGTCCTGGATAATAATTCATAAATACTCTGATTATTTTTAGTGAATATGATGCAAAGCAAGTAAATAAGTGCCAGTCCCTGTGAAACTATTAAACCTGTCAAAACCCAGTCTGGGATAGTCTTACTAAGAGAATTAAAATAGAAAAGTCTATAAATAAAGAAATGCGCAAGTTCCCAGGGGAGAAATTTAAGACAGTTTCTTAGTAGCAATTGTTTAATGCTTGCTTTGTTTAAAGATTTACTCACAATTTGTAATCCGATTTTTCTTTTCCCAATTGTGCCAAGATACTTGCCCTTTTCAGATAACGTGAAATAAAGAATTACTGGTAATGTCAAAGTAGTAAATCCAATTATTTCTCCATTAACAGGATTAACATGGTCCAATTTTAAGTCAAAAATTTTGGAAATTAATATTGTGCCAGCAAACAACATTCCTATATAAATAAGAATAATAAGGTAGTCTATTACAAATGCTTTTAGTCTTTTTATTACAATAGAATTTTGCAAAGCTTTAAATGTAAATGCTTTTAATTATTATATATTGGCAACAGATGCTGATTTAAGGTTGCCTATAACGTTAGGGCTTGGCGACGTGGCGGATTTTTAACACTAAAGTTCAATAGAACTAAAGCTTTCGAACCTTGCACAAATGTTTCATAGAAGCACTTCTGCCGCCATATTGCCAAACCGATGTTACCTGCACAGCCTTTCAATAATCAATCTTTATTCTTGTCGTAACCACATTAATCTTCTATTCGCAAGCGGATTAATGAGAATTAAAGTATCTCCACTGAATGAGAATTGTCTTTTTACTTCAGTTCCCCAAATTGAAGGAATAGTTCCTATTAAGCGTTCATGTATTATAGTATTTGTTGCCTTATCAATTCTGTAATTGGCAACATAGGCATAATAGGCGGCAAAATTTGCGACAGCTTGCTTTAGCTCCGGTACAGACATGCTGTCTACTTTATCTTGAAACATTTTTGGATTCAAAGCAACTTCTTCTTCAAGCCATTCGAAATCCTTATATCCCTTCGGAGTTATTTGTACCGCCATATGTCCCAGTCCGTCATACAGTATATAACTTTCTCCGCCATTTGCTACACCAGATTCTTTCCAGGCACCTGTTGAATCCTGGCTTTGTATTGAGTACATTTTGTACATTCCTTCTAATAATTTGTTCTTGTCAGTTTGTGAATGATTTGAGCAGTTTGTCAAACAGAATGAAAAAATAATTAGGCAGATTAGGATGTTAACTTTTTTATTTTTTGAAAAGGTCATACTGCTATTTTTTTATTTATACAAAACAAATAATCAGATTCTGTGTCGGTGGCTTGCAGGTAACGTTCGGGCTTGGCGACGTGGCGATATTCCGTGTTACGTCAGCCTGGACTGGTGCTGATCAAAGATATGAAGATGAAAATATATTCTATAGCCGGGCTTTATTCTTCAGATGGATATGTCGCTGAGCAACGTTATATCGATCAGGATATATTCGTAAAGCAGCCATGACACCAAACCCCTTGTTAGGAGCCGTTATTTTACCATTCAAATCCTTGATAGTTGTATGAAATTACCAGATAGGGCTTGTTATCATCCTCCCCTTTTGTGATTATAATAAAATCACTACTACTCTTTGATACAAACTTCGTCACTTCAAAAGGCGGTACGATGTGAGGTCTCTTAATAACCTGCGAAGAGAATTTTACATATAACTTTTTAAGGCTGGTATAGGTTGAATCGAATGATTGCTTTGAATCAAATGATAGTGACAATGACAACCCCATTAACGTATCGTTTCTGATTAGCGCCATCAGACCACCTTTGTTCGAATTTGATTTAAAATAAGGGTGCTTGGAAAATGAGTATGTGTAAAACGGAATAAAACTTCCCTTTTCATCCGTCGGTGGATACATAGTCCATCCGGTATCTTCTTTAAGGGTGAGTTCTGCTATTGCATTAAAATCTGAAAGTGTAGTACTGGTTGACTTTGACACGTCAATGCCGAAGAATATTTTCGAAGTCAATGAGTCAAAACGTTGAGCAAAGCAGTTACTCATCAAAACGCTTGAGAGGGAAACAATCAAGATAGTCTGTGGAAGCATAATTTTTTGTAATGGCGCCTAACACGTAGATTGATTTTATTAGATGTAAGGTACAAAAAAATGCAGGTGTTGAAAACAAGCCTTTTAACGTTATACTTTTCGTATTGTCGTTAGGACAATCCGATCTGGCGATTTTACCAATCAATCTTCTCTTTTTTCCAAAGATCATCAAACGGACTGAGTATGTTGACCAGCTCTTTTTTGCTTACATGAAGATAGCGTTCCGTTGTTTTGATATTGAAGTGCCCCAAAAGATCTTTTATGTATCAGATATTTGTGCCTTATCCAGTAAATGGGTGGAAAAACTATGACGAAGACTGTGTACACCGACTTCTTTCCTGCCCCCGGTGATGCAAGGGTTGT
>CALRSN020000009.1:0-17534 GCA_943370865.1 Bordetella parapertussis | reverse complement strand
ACTTTGGCTACTTTCGGATGATTGCGCAGCCAGTTGGCGATGATCTTTCCATTTTCACAGTGCTGTTTCATCCGTACATGTAAGGTCTTGATACCTCTTAATACTAAGAAGCAATCCATTGGCCCGGGAACAGCGCCACAACTTTTCTGGATGAAATAGAGTTTCTCTCTCAGTTCAGCACTATTCATCATTAATGCACCCTGAATTACATCACTATGCCCGCCGAGATATTTTGTAACGGAATGCATCACGATGTCGGCACCGAGGTCAAGCGGGTTTTGTAAATAAGGGGAAGCAAACGTATTATCAACGGCCAGTAATATATTCTTTGGTTTCGTGATAGCTGCCACTGCTTCAATATCCGTGATATTCATCAAGGGATTAGTAGGAGTTTCCAACCAGACCAGTTTGGTTTTATTCGTTACTGCTGCTGCAACATTAGCAGCGTTGGTTGTATCAACATAGAAGAACCGGATACCGAATTTTTCAAATACTTTGGTAAAAAGACGGTAAGTACCGCCATACATATCATTGGCGCAGATTACTTCATCACCGGGTTCTAATAATTTGATGACTGCATCGGTAGCTGCCACCCCGCTGCTGAATGCCAGGCCAAATTGTCCATTCTCGATGATCGCAAAAGCTTCTTCCAATGCCTTGCGGGTGGGGTTTTGTGAACGGGCATATTCAAATCCTTTGTTCTTTCCGGGTGCCTCCTGCACATACGTGGAGGTTTGATAGATGGGGGTCATGATGGCACCGGTAGAAGGATCAGGCGTGGCACCGGCATGGATCATTTTAGTAGCAATCTTCATAATTAGCATTATTGTGGTTGCAAAGATGTGAAATATCGGTCAAATGCGGTTTTATTTACCATTCATCCGTGGTTAAGGTTATTTAACATTGCCTGCTGCTGGTTAATACAGGGAATAATATCATGTTTAGCACGGGTAAAACTATTTTTCAAAGAGCCTTTACCCGGTTTCAGACGGTTTTATGATTTCGTACATATTTGGGTAGCATAAACTTCATTTACCAATAATAGAGAATCGCTTGCCTTCCGCTGCGGATGCCGATAGCTTTGTGTGGTCATTGATCTTTAACCTTAAAAGTATAACCATGAAAAAATTAATTTATCTCGCTGTGATGCTGATCAGTATTACTGCAACTGCCACTCCCCCGGAAATAAGTGAAAAAGTATTGAAAGCCTTTAAAGAAACATTTGCCAATGCCGAAGAAGTGACCTGGAAAGAAATGGATAACAGTTGCCAGGCAAATTTCAAAGTAAGTGAAGTGCAGGTAAGGGCTGTGTATGATAATGAAGGCAACCTGCTGGAGACGGTGCGTTATTACGGAGAAAAAAACCTGCCCCCGAATATCCTGGCAAGAATGAAAAAGAAATATGCCGGTAAAGAAATCTTTGGGGTAACAGAGATCTCTTCGGATTCCGAAATCTCTTACCATGTTACGCTAAAAGATGATAAGAACTGGTTCACCATTAAAGCCGATCCGTATGGTAATACCCAGCAGGTAGATAAATTCAAAAGAGCCGATAAAGATTAAACATTTGCAGCGGTACATATTAGCTATGAGTACTCATTCCGTTCTCCCGCACTGCAGGTGAGGCGGAATGACTCTTTTTGGGAAGCTTATATAAATGCAGCAGCACTCAGGTATCGCCAGTCGTAGTTATCAGCAGCAGTGCTGCCTAAAGGAAGAATTGATTTAGTCAATACGTCGGGCTTTAATATCTTTTCATTGACCATTTTCTTTTTTGCTTCGTGTATAAGTTCCTGCACTTTTTTATCCTGCATCCACTGTTGCTGCGGGGGTTCAAAACCCACTTTGTCTTTCCGCCAGGCTATGGAAGCAGGCAGTTTTTCATTCATCGATGTTCTCAGCAACCACTTTGTCCAGCCCTGCCTGATCTTAAAATGGGAGGGAAGCGAGAAAACAAACTCAACCAATTCATGATCCAGGAAAGGAAGACGCACTTCGCAACCATGTGCCATGGCATTCCGGTCGGCATATCTTAATAATTCTTCGAGGCCATGCATACAAGTATTGAAATACAAAGCACCATTCAGATTGAAATGCGATGGCGTACTGTAATAGGCTTCTTTGCTTTGCAGTTTGATGAAATCACGGTTAAGATCTTCCTGTCTTAATGCTTTCAGCAGGTATTGCCGTTCCAGGATCACAGAGGCAAAATCAGGAAACAAAGCAGCCATGATATTCTTCGCCGTAAATGATTCCTGCACCCCTATTCTTTTTGCCGCTTTTATCTCGCCGCTGCTGACCAGTTTTCGGTTGACAAATAATTCTTGCCAGTACCATTTATAGTATTTAGAGTAACCGGCGAGTACCTCATCAGCACCCTGCCCATCCAGCAAAACGTTGGTATGGTTTTGTTTTGCCAGTTCATATACTTTGAACTGTGGGAATACACTGGCTGATCCAAATGGTTCTTCCTGGTGATAACATAGTTTGCCCCAGTTTTTCAAAAGATCATCTGCTGTGACGGCAGTTGTGAATTGCTCCAGGTGAAAACTATCAGCTACTTCTTTTGAGAATACTGACTCGTCTTTTTCAAAGCCCGGGAAAACAGCCGTAAAAGCTTGTGGCAGGAAATGATCTGCCCCTAGCCCGGCAGCAATGGCGGCAACGGAAGAGCTGTCAAGTCCTCCGCTTAAGGATGTCCCGATCGATACATCGCTCCGTAATCTTTTCCGGACAGATTCAGTAAAAAGAGAATTAAATTTCTCCATCGCTTCTGCATCCGTTATTTTTTTATTGACCGCAGCAATATCAATATCCCAGTATTTTTCAACTAACAGCTCTTTGCTGGCGGGGCTATAGTAAAGCAGGGAGGCGGGAGGAAGCTTATTGATATTGGCATAAAATGTTTCTTCCGGTCGTTCAGGATTGTCAACATAACCAATGGTAAGAAAATTAAAAAGTAATTGCAGGTTGGCCTGCTTTTCAATACCAGCAGCCCAGATCGCTTTCATTTCAGAAGCAAAAATGAAATGCTGGCCATCAAAAAAATAATAGAAAGGTTTTTCTCCAAAGCGGTCACGGGCGGCAAATAATTCCTGTAGTTCCTCATCCCAGATTGCAAAGGCAAACATGCCATTGAAATGATCCACACATTCATCTTCCCAGTGATCATAGGCAGCAAGAATAACCTCCGTATCGGATTGAGTTTTGAATGAATAGCCTTTCTTTCCGAGTTCTTCCCTGAGTTCTTTATAATTATAAATTTCCCCGTTATGAATGATCGTGTAACGGTTTGTAAAATGCATGGGTTGTGAAGCGGCATCACTCAAATCCAGTATGGAAAGACGCCGGTGGCCTAATAACACGTTGCCGCCGGGGTTTCTCCAATAACCGAAACCATCCGGCCCGCGGTGGGACAGAGCATCAGTCATGCTGATCATTTGTTCCTGGCTAAAACGGGAGCTACCTGTATGTATGATACCGGCTATACCGCACATACTGTAAATATCTGAATAATGTGCAGTATTGTAAGAGGAAACCTTGGGTTAAAAACTGAATGGCAGTCTTACCTCTGTATCATCCCAGGCCATGAGTAAGTCAGCACCAGCATTAGTTTTTTCAAACAGCATTGTAAAATACTCTACTCGCTGGATTGTTTTTATTGCAGCCACGTCAATGCGGGCCACATCTTTTGAAGCATCCTGCTTGAGCCCCCAGCAATCAATATTTGAATTTAAAACAATGGTCCATTTATCTGGTTGCGGGATACAATACACAATATAACGACCAGCGGGTATCTTTTTATCATTAATAGTGGCAGCTTTGAACAGTTGAAGTTCAGTCGCTTCATTGGCACCCAAACGCCATGGTTCACCATATTTTAATACCGCTTCAAAGAGTTTTCTGCCCTGCAAGTGCGGCCTGCTGTAAATAATCCTGGCTAATGGTAAAGGGTCAGCTTGTCCCACCATTTTCAGTTTGGGATAATCAACCGGGAAATAACACATATCCATGGGAGAAACATCCACCGCTACATATGAATTCAGAGACGTTGAAGGGTTTGTTTTAGGTAATGTATCAATGGTGGTTGCCGCTGATGGTTTTGTTTCTGTTGGTTCCTTTTTCTCTTCCGAGTTACAGGCAACAAAGGATAATAGTAAAAGGGAGCCACAAAGAAGTGAGGAGATCATTTTCATAATAAGCGTTTAAAGAGTAACCGGTAATACCACTTTAATCGTATCCCAGGCTATCACCAGGTTCATCCCGGTTGTTGATTTTTCAAAGGTCATCGCCATCGATTCAACGACTTCCTGCATTTTTTGTACGGGCAAGTCAATACGTACGATATCCTTTTTCATATCATACTTGAACTGGCCCCAGGTATCTGTTTCTTTATTGATGATGATGGTCCAGGAGGTTTCGTTGATGATACCATACATGGTATAGCGGCCTTTACTGATCTTCTTTCCGCCAATCTTTACTGGTTTAAAGAACTCGATCTCTGTGGCTTCATTGGCGCCCAACCTCCATACTTTTCCATATTCCACCAGTCCTCCAAAAATTGTTCTTCCTTCCTTTTTGGGCCGGCTGTAGATAACCCTTGCGGCCAGGGGTTCGGTAGCTTTGTCCTGTATTTTCAACACCGGGTAATTGGCGGGGTAATAACTGATATCCACCGGGGATTTATCCACCGGGGGCAGACTACTTTGTTGTGCCAGCAAAGCAATAAACGATAACTGGAGAAGGGTAATAAGACAGAGAATTTTTTTCATCGTGCTGTTCTTTTTCATATACGATCATGGAATAAGATAGTTACAAAAATAGCTGATTTGTGGATTGTACAGTTTCCGTTTATGGATTCATTCCTGTTCACTTACCAGCAGGTCGAACTGCTGGCGGGCGAAAGGTTGAAGATCTGCCCAGAATTGACGATAGCAGCCGGATAAAAGTTGGTAGTGTTCCTCAAACAAACGGAAGGCAGTATCACTTTCAGTAAGGTAGGCTGCCCGGCGGACTACTCCGCCCAGGCTTTTTTCAATACCCCATTTTTCCTGGTAATTAAAAAGCCAGTTTTGTTCCTTCATATAGGGAAACATGCGGTTAAAGGGCTCCGGGAACCAGTGCAGGTATTCACCAAGCATTTTATATACCTGTTCTGAAAAATCCAGCAATGAACTGCCGGGGAATTCCCGGTCATCTGTAGCAAGAAAATGATCGTAGACCACATCCACGAAGGCACCGCTGTATAAACGGTAGTGGGGCCGGAATACTTCTTTTGCTTTTTTAGTAGCCGGGTGATCGTCCGTAAATGTATCAATGGCCCGGTGCAGGATAATTCCTTTTTGAATACCTGCCGGGTAGTCGAATTTCTTTTTTCCTTTCACATAATCGCTGATCATATTACCGACCAGTATCTCAGGGTGATTAAAAGAAAGATATGCGTGGGCCAGGTAGTTCAATCCATTTATTTTGATGAACGATCAATAAAGTTCGTTATTGCGTTGATCAATGTAACAGGTAAAGGTAATTTCGGATCAGAATAAGCCTTGATATTTTCTTCTCTTTTATCGGAAAGAACTTCTTTCAGTACATGGTTAATGTTGGGAAGAATAACAAGCGTCGCTTTTTTATTGCTTTGTGCCAGCAATTGCGCATCCGGTTCTTTCACCTGCAGATCTTTTGTGCCTTGCAGGATCATTACAGGTATTTTTAACCCACTCACTATCTTCTGCGGATCAACGGCCAGCCATGACCGCATATAGGGCTGAACGGAAGGTCTCAGCAGGGACATCAATGATGGATCTATTTTGGAGACAGTAAAACCACTTTCAAGCGAATCTATGGCTACTGCAAATTGTTGGTTTAATTCCGGGGTCAGCTGGGCGGAAAGTTGTTCTTTCAGGATATCACCTGCTTTTCTACCTGCTCCTGCCATGCTGATAAAGCCACGGGCTTTCACCTGACCGGCAACGATCATACCCACCAGCGAACCTTCACTGTGTCCGGCAATATAAATATTTGTATATCCCTGTTCTTTGATCCAGTCATACAAGGCCACTGCATCAGCCGTCATATCCGGGAAGGTTGTATTCTCCTCTCCAAGCCCTGCAGACATTTTACTTTTACCGATGCCTCTTTTATCATATCGTAAAACTGCCATACCATGATTGACCAGGCTATCCGCCAATTGCAGCAAGCTGTTGTTTTTGCCGGGAAGCAATGGGCTGTTACCATCTCTGTCTGTTGGCCCGGACCCTGCAATGATGAGCACTGCATTTTTCTTATCATCCCGCAAGGGTTGAAAAAATGTTCCGGAAAGTGTTACATCTTTTAACGGGAGGCTTACTTCACTGCTATTATAAGAACGTGTAACGGGTAAGACAGCGTTTGCAGTTGTGGTTTTGCTTTCTTTTTTCTTTATAAGCGTGAGGGGAATATCCGCTCCCTGGGTAAAAGTGCCATCAATGGTGGAATCATTCAGCCATTTACCAGTATAACTTGCCCGCAGGCTGGTCATTTCAATAGTAATACTTGGCCCGGCAACAGTAGTAGCATCGCATTTCAAACCATAGGCTGACTGATCAGGGCTATCCGCGGTGGAAGTGAATCCACCCTTTCCATCTTCTTTAATATGAAAAATGATCCTGAGTTCAATACCGACATTTAGCTTTCCTTCCCAGCTTCCTGTAAAATTGGTTAGGGATTGAGCAAAAGTGCTATTAATGACAGGTAGCAAGACGACAAGGAAGAGAAATTTTTTCATGTGTTATTATTTAGCAGGACCGGATAGTTGTTTTTTATACAGGCGATAAGAGTACACAATCGGAATAATAGTGATCAGTGCAGCAACAGACAACAAGAAAATGAGTTGCACCGTTGCAGGTAATACAAAACCTGCCAGTACAATCAATAAGCCACCGGCAAACCATAGCTTTCCGCCCAGCAAGTGTGTTTGTTTCCAGTTGTCTTCACTTTCTAATGTCCAGGGTAAACGCAGACCTGCAAAATAGTTGGGTTTGATATTATACATATAATTCCCAATGATCACAAAGAGCAGCCCGACAGCAATGACAATAAATTGCATGTTGAATTTATCAGCAGGATGAAGGCTGCTGTAAATAATGAAACAGGCCAGGGCGGACATAAAAATGCTGATCGCAAAAGCCAGTTTTCTCATCCGTGGCAGATTTTCTGCGGTATATTTTTTCTTGGGATCAATCTTATTAATATTGACCAGTAGAAAATAAACACCAATATTGATACCAATGATGATACCCATCACGGCAAGCATTTCGGTTTTACTGCCGTAACGGTCCACTTCACCACTGATATTATAATGCATGGGAACTTTCTCCGGTAATTTGTTCCAGGCAAAGGCCAGGTAAGCTGCAGGAGCAACCAGGATCGGCCAGATGAGATATTTGATAGTTGTATTCATAACTATTTCTTTTTCGGTTTGAATTGCATGAACCATTTCAGAATTTCATCCACCACGGTGGTGTTGAGCGAATAATAGACATACTGGCCTTCTTTTTCTGAGGTTACCAGGTTGGCCTGTTTCAGCAGATCAAGATGATGAGAAATACTGGGTCCTGAGATATTGAATTGCTCGACAATTTCCCCTGCGGTCATATCTCTTTCCTGCAGCAATTGTAATATTTCACGACGGGTAGGATCATTAAGGGCTTTGAAAACAGTATTCATTACTCAATTGGTTCATTATATATTTAGACAAATATCTAAATATTAAAGCACATCACCAAATCCAGGGAGGACAAAAGAGCCCTTTCAGGTACAGGCGGTTATATTGAAGTGATGGTTGGTTAATTAATGTTCACGCTTGTTAACCTGGTTTAACAACAGCCTCCATTAATCACAATTGGCTTGTAGCAGCCTGTAACAAGACCTAGTTTCGTTGCGTCATAGATAACAGACAACAATTTTTAAATACAAACTTTTATAAAATAGTTCAACCATGAAAAAGATTATCCTGATGCTGGCAATAACCATAAGCACCCTGAGTGCATTTGCCGGTGAAGAAGTAAACCCAAGAGTTCTTGCTTCGTTTAAAAATGAATTTGCTTCCGCAAAAGAAGTAGCCTGGACAGTAACACCCGATTACTTTAAAGCTGAGTTCACCTTTAACGGCCAGTATGTAAATGCATTCTATAATCCAGATGGTGAACTGATGGGACTTACCCGGAATATCACTTCGCTGGAATTGCCCATGAACCTGCAGGCCAGCCTGAAAAGATCATACGAAGATTTCTGGATCAGCGACCTGTTTGAAATTACCAGGAGTAATAACACCGGTTATTATATCACCCTTGAAAATGCGGATACAAAAATTGTATTGAAAGCAACAGCGGGTGAAGACTGGAGTGTATATAAAAAAGTAAAGAAAGTATAGGCAGTTAGTTTTGGTGTGTGGTAAAACAAGCCCTGGACCCTGAGTAAAATCAACGGTGACCGGGGTTTTGTTCTTTATAAGAAAACCTATTTGTTATACTCTTTAACATTCGTATCCGCTGGTACATTTTAGCTTGTATACTCTTGTAACCCGGAATAGTTTTGATGCGTCTTAGAAATAAATCATTAATCATTTAAACCTTATAGTATGAAAAGAATTATTTTATCAATGGCAGTAATGCTGACCCTTGGAGTTACAGCAGCTTTTGCAGGTTCAGAAGGCAACAAAAAAGCACAACAGGTTTTCCAGGAAGAATTCAAAGGTGCTGAACAGGTGAAGTGGACCGAAGTGAACGAATACAGCAAAGTGAACTTTGTACTGGCCGGGCACCGCACTGAAGCCTGGTTCAGTGCAGACGGGGAGCTGATCGGCACCATCCGTGATATTTTTTACAACCAGCTTCCGGTTGTTGTTATGCGTTCATTAGATAAAGAATTCCTCGACGCAGATATAATTGACTTGCGTGAGGCGACCGGTCAAAAAGGTACCCGCTATAACCTGACCATTGAGAAAGGAGGAAAAAAATTCAAAGTATCAGTTGCTGCTGATGGTGATATCTTGGAGCTGAAGAAATTGAAGAAGTAAATACGGAAACATCAGCACATGAAGAATGGCCCTGCCCGGTAAAACGTGGCGGGGCTTTTTACTGAAACCATTAATTTTGCGGCTCATCCCGCATTGTCTCACCGTATTGTGATCTGAAGGCGGTTTTACAAAAACAATTGTAAAATGAACAAAGGTCCTGTTTCCCAATTTATCCAGCATCATTACCGCCACTTTAATGCAGCGGCCCTGGTAGATGCTGCCAAAGGTTATGAAACCCATTTACTGGAAGGTGGTAAAATGATGGTTACACTGGCTGGTGCTATGAGTACCGGCGAACTTGGAATTTCATTTGCAGAAATGATCCGCCAGGGTAAAGTGGATATCATCAGTTGCACTGGTGCCAACCTGGAAGAAGATGTGATGAACCTGGTGGCACACTCACATTATAAAAGAATCCCCAATTACCGTGACCTGACACCCCAGGAAGAATGGGATCTCCTGGAAAATCATTATAACCGTGTTACGGATACCTGTATCCCGGAAGAAGAAGCGTTTCGCCGCTTGCAAAAACACCTGGTGAAACAATGGAAAGAAGCAGAAGCCAAAGGCGAACGTTATTTCCCGCATGAATTTTTATATAAAGTGGTATTGAGCGGTGAGCTGAAACAATATTATGAGATCGATCCAAAGGACAGCTGGATCGTGGCAGCCGCAGAAAAAAATATCCCGATCGTGGTACCGGGTTGGGAAGACAGTACTACCGGTAACATCTTTGCCAGCTACGTGGTAAAAGGAGAATTGAAAGCAAGTACCGTAAAAAGCGGTATTGAATATATGGTGTGGCTGACGGAATGGTATCGCAATAATTCTTCCGGAAAGGGAGTTGGTTTCTTCCAGATCGGTGGTGGTATCGCCGGTGATTTCCCCATCTGCGTGGTGCCCATGATGTACCAGGACCTGGAATGGCATGATGTACCTTTCTGGAGTTATTTCTGCCAGATCAGCGATTCAACAACTTCCTATGGTTCTTATTCCGGTGCAGTGCCGAATGAAAAGATCACCTGGGGTAAGCTGGATGTGAATACTCCTAAATTCATAGTAGAAAGTGATGCGACCATTGTAGCACCTTTGATCTTTGCGTGGGTGTTGGGTTGGTAATAGAAGAACTTAAATAAAGAAGGCCCGGTTATTATTTAACCGGGCCTTCTTATTTTCTGAAAAGCTTTTACCAGAAATTTAATTTCTGTCGGTATGTGGTATCAAAATCCCCTGGGCTTTTCCAGTGGAATATCTCTTTTCAGCATATCATTACGATTGGCCATTTCCCAGGCAGTATAGAAAATGAGCTGAGTTCTTTTCACCATCAGGTTATAATTGATCTTGTCAGGTGTATCAGTGGATTTGTGATAATCAGCTTTCAGCATGCCATCATAATAAAAAATAATGGGTACCCCTTTTTGTGCAAAATTATAATGGTCACTTCTGAAATAAATACGGTTAGGGTCTTTTGGATCATTGAATTTATAATCCAGTTCCATTTTAGTATAAAGCTTGTTCACTCCTTCACTGATGACTTTCAGGTCACTACTGATCTTGTCATCACCCACTACGTACACATAATTGGTTGAGTCTCCCTGGTGACGACTTGAATCTGATCTTCCGATCATATCAATATTCAGGTCAACAGTTGTTTTTTCCAACGGGAATATAGGATGATTACCATAATAACCGGAACCCCACAATCCCTTTTCTTCACCACTCACGGTCATAAATACCATGGTGCGACGGGGCCCTTTACCTGCCTGTTTGGCTTTGGCAAAGGCTTCAGCCATTTCCAGCACACCGGTGGTTCCGGAACCATCATCATCTGCACCATAATAAATTACGGTATCTCTTTTACCAAGGTGATCATAGTGACTCGTGATGAAAACATATTCATCTTTCAGGTCTGATCCCTCCACAATACCGATCACATTGGAAGCATAGGCGGTTTTAGAAGTTTTTGCATATTCCAGGTCAATATCTGCTGTATATGTTTTGGCTGTTAATGAACCGGCTTTCATTTTATCCAGCAAATTCTTTCCATCTTCTCCCATGATCTTTGCCGCTGCATCTGCGGAGATCGTAAACGTAAAAGGAGTTTGCGAAGCCTTATAGCCGTTCATGCTCCAGTTGCTGTTTGTGTTCAATGTTCTCCGGGGGAAATTATTATATACGATCAGTAACCCGGCAGCACCTTTACTCATGGCAGCATTCATTTTACCAAAACTGCTGGCTGGCGAGGCAAAGCCCTGTTGCGAAGGTTTATAATCAGCAGGTGTGCCATCAATGATCAATACCAGCTTGCCTGCTACTTTCAGGTCTTTATAATCATCACGTTTATCTCCATCGCTGATACCGTAACCGGCAAACACCACTTCTGAAAAACGCATAGCCGCTGCATAGTTATTGGTCTGTGGCTGGTAGTCTTTGTTGAGCTCCAGTGCTGTGCCGTTTATTTTTAGCGAAGCTCCGGTCATAGAATCCCTGAATAAAGGGTATTGCTGCCGGTAGCTGTCTTTGTTGCCGGGTAATAAACCCATTGCCTTAAACTGGCTTTCAATATAAGCGGCTGCTTTGTCCAGGCCGGCTGAAGGTGTTTCTCTTCCTTCCATTTCTTTACTGGCAATAATATAAAGATGTTTTTTCATATCCTCTGTTGTAATGGTCTTAGCCATTTTTTCAACAGTCTTATCTTTTTTCTGGGCTATGGCCAGCAAGGGGCTGCATAGCAGCAACAGGGCAAACAAATTTCTTATCATGTGCTTGATTGATGTTGGTAAAGGATAAAAATAGATGCTTTATCCTAACAGGCAAGAAAAAAAGGATGACTGGTGCTGATCAGGCACAGGCAATCTTGTTGACCCTGGTGGCATGGCGACCACCTTCAAATTCGGTGGTCATAAACAGGGCTACCATTTTTTCTGCATCACCTTCTCTTACAAAACGGGCAGGTATGCAGATGATGTTGGCGTCATTATGTTGTCGTACTACTTTCGCAATTTCTTCGCCCCAGCAAAGAGCAGCCCTGATCCCCTGGTGTTTGTTAGCTGTAATAGCCACACCATTGGCAGTACCGCAGAGTAAGATACCAAAGGCATATTCCCCGCTCTCAACAGCACTGGCAACCGGGTGAGCAAAATCAGGATAATCAACGGAGTCTTTACTATGTGTACCAAAATCTTTAAAAGCCAGGCCTTTTCCTTCCAAAAAAGAGATCAGGTCTTCTTTATATTCATAACCGGCATGATCACTTCCGATAGCAATAGGTTTGTGAAGGTCAAAGGGAGAATGCATAAAACTAAAGTTAGAAATTAGAAATGCGGCCAATAAACTACTGCAAATCTAAATGGATTATTTCAAATTAACGGTGCAACGGGTTTAACTCCACTCTGCTTTTTCTTTTTCCTGGCTTTTATTGATGCGGGAGGCCACAATGATGCTGGCTTCAAATAAAAGGTATAAAGGGATGGTTACAATGGTAAGGCTAAAAGGATCAGTGGATGGTGTGATGATGGCGGCTGCAATCACAATGAGCACAAAAGCATGACGGCGGTATTTGCGCAGGAATTTTGCTGTAAGTATGCCGATCCTTGCCAGTACCATCACCAGTAAAGGCATTTGGAATAATACACCGATACCGACAGTGGTATAGATGAGGTTTTCTATATAATCAGAAAAGTTGGGGAAGTTGACTATTTTATCACTTAAGGTGTAAGAGAAATAAAAATTTACCATAAACGGGGTAAGAATGTAATACCCGAACAAAACTCCTGTAAAGAAAAGTATAGATACCCAGAAAATAACACCCCTTGTTTTTTTCAATTCTTTAGGAGATAAGGCTGGTTTTACAAACTTCCAGAATTCCCAAAAAACATAAGGGAACGCAATGATAAAGCCGCCAATAAAAGCAATGGTAAAGGTTGAAATGAACTGGCCGGTCATGGTGTTGCTCTGAAACTTTGCATCCACACCGGGAAGGCATATCGCATCGCCCATTCCAATGGCATGACTCAGATCGCAAAGCCATTTGTAGGTTATGAACGTTTTATCCGCCGGGGCAAATAAAATTTTATCTACAATTTCACGGGCATAAATAAATGTGGCAACAGCGCCGATTAAAATAGCGATCACTGAACGGATGAGATGCCAGCGCAGCTGTTCCAGGTGGTCAATGAATGTCATCTCACCCGCCTGTTCCTTCTCCCGTTTCTTTAAAAAATCCAGTAAAGCCATGCTGTGTAAATAGAGTGCCGCAAAGATAAGCGGCTGCTGTGAATAGTGAATAGTAAGTTCCCGGCCAGTTACTTCAGTTTTTTCATTTTTACCATTTCGATCCGGGTATCACTGACGCTGATCACATCAAATTCGTAATCATCGATAATGATCCGTTCTTTCTGCCGGGGTATGGTTTCGTGGTAATTAATAATGAAGCCGGAAAGTGTTTCCGAATCATCACCGGGGAACTCAAAGCCGTATTTTCCCTCGAGATAGTCCAGTTCCAGCCGGCCAGAAAAAATAAACTCATTTTCGGCGATCTGTTTTTCCACAAACTCTTCCGTATCATATTCGTCTTCGATCTCGCCAAACAATTCCTCCAGCACATCTTCCATAGTGATGATGCCGGCAGTACCTCCAAATTCATCCACTACCCAGGCAATGCTCTTTCGTTCCCGGCTGAATTTGCCGATCAGGTCGGTAGCACTCATACTTTCAGGCACAGCAGGTATCGGGTGAAGCACTGATTTTATATCAGTCGGATGTTTAAAAAGATCTAACTGGTGAATATAGCCAATGATATGGTCGATATTATTTTCATATACCACCAGCTTACTCAGTTTTGTTTCGATGAATTTATGCTTTACAGCTTCAATGGTTGACAGGCTGCTGACCCCGATGATTTCTTTGCGGGGCACCAGGCACTGGCGGATTTTTATCTTCGGCAGTTCCTGCGCATTTTCCATGAGCTGGGTATTGCGTTCCTGTTTTTCCTCATCAATAGAATGCTGGAAAAGATTTTTCAGGTCGCTGCGTTTGAAGGGTTCTTTGTCTTTATCCACTCTTACATTCAGTACATACCGCAGCAGCCATTCGGCCAGGTTGATCAATCCTTCTGCTACCGGGTAAAACATCTGGTAAAAAAAATCTGTTACATACGCCATCCGGCTCAGTAATGTATTGCTGCGGGCCCTGAAAATGGCACGGGGAATGAACTCAGCAAAAATGAGCACTGCAAAAGTGGCAATAGCGATCTCTACGATGATATGAACGAAATCAGAGCCGACATGCAGGTAATTCCAGATGGGCTTCATCACGGTACTGATCTGCAGACCTAAAAAAACAAGGAAGATATTAAAGCCGATCAACGTGGTGCCAAGGAAATTAGCTGGTGAATCCACGAATTTTCCCAGTAGTTGCCCGGTGGTGCCGCCTTGTTTTTTCTTTAATTCAATGGTCAGCCGGTTGGCACTGTAAAAAGCCATTTCAATGCCAGCAAAAAAGCCCATGAGAAACAGGGTCAGCGCAAAGAAGAGTATCGTCTTCCAGTCAATCATGGGGTAAAGATAGAAAAGGAAAAGGTATTGAAAGATATAGTACTGTTAGGGCCGGGCATACAGGTAAATCAGGTCTTCAGGAAGTCCCTGACCGCTTTTTCGGCGGCTAAACAGGCTGTCTCCAATTTGTCGTTCAGGATGATCTTGTCGAAATTATGTTTGAACGAAAGTTCGTAAGAGGCTTTATTGATCCTTGCCTGCAGGGATTCAGGTGTTTCAGTTCCCCTTTTCTCCAACCTTTTCTTCAACTCCTCAATGGAAGGGGGTTCAATAAAAAGCGAAAGCGAAGTGCCAGGGAATTGCTGCTGTACATGGATGCCGCCCTGCACATCCACATCCAGTAAGGGTGATTTCCCCTCTTTCCATATCCTTTCTAATTCTGCTTTTAGTGTGCCATAATACTTTCCTTCATAAACCATTTCCCATTCCACAAATTCATTGTTTTCTATCCGTTGCTGGAATTCACTGACGGAAATGAAATAATAATCAACCGCATTTTTTTCATTGTTCCGGGGTTGGCGGGTGGCAGCAGAAATGGAAAAAGCCAGTTCGTTGGATAAGCTATTTAATAAATGACGGGTGATGGACGTTTTGCCGGCGCCGGACGGAGCAGCAATGATGATGACCTTGTTTTTGCGGGATGCCATGTGCAAAGAAAAGGAGAAAATATTAACGTTTAACAATTGTATTGCAGCGTATTATTTTAAATGCAAAAGAATGTCTGCTATTTTTTCCAATTTGGAAAAACGGGGATGTTCGATCGTGTGCTCTATATGTTCATGTGCCCAGGTGGTATGATACGGAATATGGCAGGCATAACCACCAATAGCCAGCACAGGGAGAATATCAGATTTGAGTGAATTGCCGATCATAATGAACTGGCTGGCATCTATATCAAGATGGTTGATCAGTTTCTGGTAATCTTTTTCGTGTTTTTCACTCATGATCTCGATATGGTGAAAATAATGTTCCAGACCTGATTTTTTTAATTTTCGTTCCTGGTCCAGCAGGTCACCCTTCGTTGCTACTACTAAACGGTATTTATCTTGTAGTGCTTTTAAGGTGTCTTCCACCCCATCAAGTAATTCAATTGGCTTTTCCAGCAGTTCTTTACCATATGCGATTGCTTTTTCGATGATTTCCGGGTTGATATCCCTGCCACCAATACGCAAAGCTGTTTCCACCATACTCAGCATAAAACCTTTGATGCCGTAACCATATAAAGCAAGGTTGTCGATCTCGGTTTTAAACAATTCTTTGGCTGTTGTATGCTGGGGCAAATAATCTTCCAGCAGGGCAGTAAATTTTTTTTCTGTTTCCTGGAAATAGGGTTCATTCACCCATAAGGTATCGTCCGCATCAAATGCAATTACTTTAATGACCATAAACTATCCTTCTATTCTTTTTATATCAGCACCTAATTTTTTTAATCGTCCGTCAATATCCTGGTAGCCACGATCTATCTGTTCAATATTCTGAATGATACTTTTTCCCTCTGCACTCAGTGCGGCGATCAATAAAGACACACCGGCACGGATATCCGGCGAACTCATGGTGATGCCACGGAGTGCCTGTTCTCTTTCTAACCCGATCACTACTGCCCGGTGCGGATCACAGAGTACGATCCTGGCGCCCATATCAATGAGTTTATCGACAAAGAACAAACGGCTTTCAAACATTTTCTGGTGGATGAGTACAGATCCCCTTGCTTGTATCGCTGTTACTAAAACAATGCTTAGCAGGTCGGGTGTAAATCCCGGCCAGGGATGATCATAGATCGTCAGTACAGAACCATCTAAGAATGTTTGTATCTCATATATTTCCTGGGAAGGGATATGAATATCATCACCACTAAAATTCATTTTAATGCCGAGCTGCTGAAATTTTTCCGGAATGATACCCAGGTGTTCGATTCCTGCATTCTTAATAGTAATATCACTTTGTGTCATGGCGGCAAGACCAATAAAAGAACCCACTTCGATCATATCCGGCAGCATACGGTGTTCGGTGCCGCCGAGGTAACTCACCCCTTCAATGGTCAGCATATTACTGCCAATGCCGCTGATCTTTGCGCCCATCCGGTTCAGCATGTTGCATAACTGCTGGATATAAGGTTCACAGGCGGCGTTATAAATAGTAGTGGTGCCATTGGCCATGGCTGCGGCCATCACAATATTGGCAGTGCCCGTTACAGAAGGTTCGTCTAACAACAGGTTAGTCCCTTTCAGGTTGGGAGCTTCCAGGTGAAAGAAACCATCTTCAGCATGATAATTAAAAGAAGCACCTAGTTTTTCAAACCCAATGATGTGGGTATCTAATCTTCTCCGGCCAATTTTATCGCCACCGGGTTTAGGGATAAATGCTTTCCTGAATCTCGATAACATTGGACCCGCCAGCATAACAGATCCACGTAATCTCCCGCTTTTCTTTTTATAGGTCTCGCTGTGCAGGTAATCGATGTTTACATTATCCGCCTGGAAGATACAGGTATCCCGTTGGGGCCGTTCGATCTTCACCTCCATATCACCCAATAGTTCTATCAGGAGATTGACATCAAGAATATCGGGAATATTGGTGACAGTAATTTTTTCAGGTGTAAGCAATACCGCACTGATGATTTGCAGGGCTTCATTTTTTGCACCTTGCGGAATGATCTCACCCTGTAGTTTTTTACCACCTCTTACTTCAAAGGAATGCATCTTTTTGAATTGATTGGTTGATACGTTTAAATGTTGATCCAGGTAAGTGCAAGGTAAATTTTTACAGGGACAGAGGGATGAATTAAAAGGAAAAGGTTGAGCAGAATTACCTGTCAACCTTTAACGTATAAATTTTTCAACAGCTGATTTAATATCTCTTCTTCTTGAAATTACCGCCTCCGCCACCACGGTTATCGCGGCCATCATTGCGGCGTTGGCCACCAC
>CALRSN020000008.1:0-17676 GCA_943370865.1 Bordetella parapertussis | reverse complement strand
GATCATTTATGCCTTTGTACAGGCTGCAGTGAAACATGCCCTGGCACAGTTCAGTGTTACTCCCACCCTGGATTTCGAACTGGATGCATCCATACAACAACTGTCTTCTATCCAGCAGCCTTTTACCGAAGAAAGAAAAACAGCTGCTTCCGCAGGTTCCATCTTCAAAGGTTTTACCCAAAAGAACCAGGCCCATTTTATTGAAAAAGGAGAAAAGAATGAGTTGAAACACTGGAAGGATTTTTACCAGCCGGAAAGTGGAATACCGAAAGTGGAAAATGGGGAGCCCGCTGTTGAACATACTACTTCATCAACAATATCTCAGCATTCAGCATTTGCTAATGAAGCTGAACTTACCCAATTACTCAATACCTATATCACACTCCCCTCCAGTAATGGTTTCTTACTGATACACCAGCAGGCCGCCCATGAAAGAGTATTATATGAGCAATTGAAGGCAGCAAGCAAGGATAAACCTGTGGCCACACAACGCAGCATGTTTCCCGCTACTTTAGAACTGGCACCGGCTGATACGGCAGTATTACAGGAACTGCTACCCGACCTGCAGCAACTGGGTTATCTTATTGAACCCTTTGGGAAAAATACATTCGTTATCCAGGGCACGCCGGCTGATGTGGAGCCCGGTAATGAAAAACATGTGATCGATATATTACTGGAACAATACAAACATTTTAACCCGGAAGTAAAATTCTCCAAACGGGAAAAATTAGTCCGGTCTTTAGCCCGTCAGCAATCTGTCAAAACAGGAGTGCGGTTAACAGAACGGGAAATGCGGCAACTGGTGCATGATCTTTTTTCCTGCGAGCAATCCAATATCACCGCAGACGGAACACCAACTTATTTAGAATTCAAACAGGATCAGTTGGAGAGAATGTTTGGCAAATAATCTTCCTGTTTTACAGCATTACTGTTACAGCGATCAGCAACACAAAAAGCACAACAAGTAAATAAAACAAGACTTTGCTGATTACCATGCGTTTTATTTTTCTTTTGACTTCCACAATTGATAGCGCAGGAATATCTGTACAGAATGACTTCGTTCCTGTTGTGCTGTACCACCAGGTAAAGTGAATTTAATGTACGGCTCCAGGCCAAAACTATAACGGGCACCGAAAGAGAACCGTTTACGCTGGTACTGCATTTCAATAACACCAAGTAAGTAGGTTTTTTTAAAGGCTGATGCAGTTATAGAATCGCCTTTTGTACTGACCAATCCCTTACTGACCACTGAATCAATGATCGTTCCGCTGATCCGGCTTCTCACTTCCCGTTCTGAAACGGCTGCACTAAATTTATTAACCTGGATCCCGGCTCCTATTGACCAACCCGGTTGTATATAATAGTTGAATGTTAGCGGCAACTGGTGATAAAATGTTTTCTTCAGTTTTGATGAAGTGGTGGTGGTCACAGAAGGTTGTTGTGGAAATGTGTCGGTTACAACCTGCTGGTCATATACAAACTCCTTCGTTGTCTGTGGTGCTCCATACCTGAATTCAGCCTGCAGGAACCATTTATCTTTTTTGGTCATTCGGAAATAAACCGAAGGAATATAATCCGCCAGGCTGGCCTTCCTGCCGGAAGCATTATACGGTGTCAGTTTTTGACCGGCCACGGGAAGCTGCTGGTGAAGCCCCAATCCTGCTGAAAAGAAAATAGCTTTCTTTTTTGCGCTATCCATTTTAGGCGCAGCATTTTTTACAGTGAGTGTATCTGTTGGTTTTTCTTCTTTTTTCAGTGAATCTTTTTTACCTGCCTCTGCTTTGCTAGTAGGTGTTTCAGTCTTTCGTATAACTGGTTTATCCTTTACCGATTCAGCAGCAGGTTTATCAGTAACATCTTTAGTTGGCAGACCGGGAATATTAGCCGGTTGATCATTCTGTTGTTTTACCCGGCTATCATTATTTTTCGTTTTTACTGGCACATTTCGCTTTTTTACAGCAGGCTGTTGTATTTCCGTATTCATTCCAGCTTCATCAGTCAACGTTTTTCTAATCGATGAACCGGTCGCATTTTTTTTGACTTGCGTTTGGACCGGTACAGCAGAAAGACTGCTGTCAGCAATTATTTGCCCAGTTATATTGTTGCTGCTTTCAACAGGCTGTTCTTCTTTCTTTCTATTAGGGAAAGGAGCTGTGTCATTCCTGTTTATTGTTTGCTTGTTTTGTTCTGCTGAACTTATAGTAGCGGTTGTTTCTTCTTTTTCATTCTTCCCCTTAAACCATTGTTGCGGCTGCAATAACCACCAGCCCAGTCCCAGTAAACCTAAGAGCAGGAAACCCCAAAGCATACAGCCACGGCGCCACCAGAAGACAATTTTATCATCGTCCTCTTCTTCCAGCCGCTGTTTCATATCCTCCCAAGCCCGGTTCTCATCGGGCAGGGGAAGATCATCCCATTGCTGTGGCAATTGTTCTTCGTATGGTAACCGTTCACTCATGAACCGCTTTCCTGTTTTTTAATTAATTGTTGCAGCATTTTTCTTGCCTCACCCAGGTGCCATTTGCTGGTTCCATCACTGATGCCCATCAGTTGCCCGATCTCTTTATGGTTATACCCTTCCATCACATATAAATTGAATACAGCTTGTGTGGCCGGTGGTAGTTGCCGTACTAATTGCAAAATATCCGCGGCCGACATTTTTATAAATACGTCAGGCGGCAAGTGCACCACTGCCGCCTGATCGGGTTCTTCCCGTACTTGCTGCCCTTGTTTTGATTTAATAAAATCCAGGCAACTATTGATGATAATGGTGCGGATCCATGTGTATAAGCCTGCTTTGCCTGCATCATACCGGCTGATGTTTTTGTACACTTTGTAAAAACCTGTATTCAGCACTTCCATCGCATCAGCTTCATTTTTGGTATAGCGGAGACAAAGCGTCATCATAACCCTGTAGTAGCTGCGGTACAACTGCTCCTGGGATTTCCGGTCTCCTTTTTTACAACCTTCAATGATTGAATATGTGAGTTCCTGTTCTTTAATAAATTAAAATTCGAAAGTTCGGTGATACCGGGAGATTTTTACTTCCGGTATCACCGTAGTTTTATCGTCGTACCCTGAAGGTTCCATTAATGGTTTGTAAAGGTGATCCGGCTGCTGAATCCCTGAATTGTCCGCCAAAGCTTCCTTCATAAAAACCACCTGCTGCTAAAGGGAAATTAGTAACAGTTATATTGAACGGTTGCACCAAGAAGGGGCTTTGAAAATTATTCACCGACAAACGGCTGGCCGGGTAAACACCGGCTGCCTGCGGGCCACTGAAACTAAAATTGATAGAACCATTGTTACTGATACTCCAGCCACCTGCTGATGTAGTAAACGGCGTGGTTCCCTGTTGTGCTGTCCACATGTATAATGAATCACTGGCAGCACTGGTGATACTAAAGTTGGTCCCATTCAGTGTGTAATTAATGAATTGTACGGATGATGTGCCGCAGGCAACTATGTTCCCCGTATTAGTAACCGGCGAAACGATCGCAATATTGGAAACCGTACCCTGTTGTTGTGTGGTATTATCCACGCCTGTTACCGTGCAGGTAGCAGGTGTGGAAGAACAAGTAGTGAACGATAAGGTAAACTGGCCGCTGCTGTTCACATTCACATAGCTGGCACTGTTGCCAATGGAAACAATAGCTGATCCATTTGTAACAGGTGATCCGCTGCAATTCAGTAACGTTCCTTTGATCGTTACTAATGATGTACCGGTATTGGTGACCGTGATCACACCGAGATTAGTATTCTGGGAAAACGGCCCGATGTTTTGAGAGAAGATCGGGTTATGACAAGGATCAAGTACTTCTAACAATAAGGCTTCGTTCGCCGGCACCATGCCGCTTACCTGTCCTAATGAATCAGTATATCCATAAGATTGTGAAAATAGGCCGGAACCGGTACGGGTCAGCCGTACGGGCACATGCACCAATGGGCCGCCTTCATTATTTTTCAGCGTCATTGAAAGATTAACAGCCTGCATGCTCACATCGCAATTCCAGAAAGAAAAATGTTTTACCTGTCCCACATACTGAGTTCCATTTTTAGCAGCCGTGCCTTCTTCTTTCCAGATACCTGTTTGTTCATCCACGTACCAAAGGCTGATCGTTGCCGGTGCAGAGGAATGTATAGATGCAGGTATTGGCATCGTAAGTGTGGCTGTGCTGCCTGCAGCGATCTGTAATTTTTCGCCGGTAGCTGATTCCAGCTCCACGGCCATCATACCATAAGAAGCCAGGGTGACCCGGTTATTGTTTTTATCATCCGCCATAAAGGAACCGGGAACTGTTTCCCGGATATCTGCTGCAGTAGGATCAATATAGGCTGTGTAAACATTTATGGCACCTGTATAACTCCCGCCTGCTGCTTTTACCACGGCATTCGCTGGTAAAGCAACTTTGGCTCCGTTACCCAACACTACTTCACCACCGGTAGCTGCAATGGTACCGGCCAGTATTTTCTTAATAAGTTTAATAGAAATATTATTAGCACCCGTAGTGGCTACAAAACTGCGGTAGGATTTAAAATACCCTGTTTTCTCAGCTGTTACAACCGCCGCACTTTTATTCAGTGTTGCTTTGGGTATCCGGAAAAATCCTTTGGCATCCGTGATCGTGGCCTTGGCGCCTACCCGGATGGTAACGCCGGCAGCAGGCTGCCCATTCTCATCCAGGATATTTCCCTGCACGGTGGTAGTTACAGTTTCTCCTGTATTGAACTGATTGCCCATGAAGCCAGCTTCCTTTTGGCATTGAAAGGACAGAACAGCTACAAAAGCAAGTGTAAACGCAAGGACAAGTTTTTTCATACGAAAGTTTTTATGGTTAGGTTACGGGCCCCATGGGCAGCATTATTGATAAGATATACTACCCGCCAAACAAAAGGGTTGGGTAAATCTCAAAAAAAATTAGTGGTTGGCCCATAAGGGGGATTTTGGAACACTAATACCTGGAGCGGACTCCATGCAAGAAATTTTCAATAGCCCGTCTTATGTCCGTTGTTGATCCCTGGTGGTTATTGATTAAGATGGAGAAAATAAGAAGCTTGCCTTTCTTCGTATATAAAAATCCGCTGAAAGCTACGACACCCGATAAAGTGCCGGTCTTTCCATAGATAAACCCGGCATCCTGTTTATAATAGCTGCTGATAGTGCCTTCTCCGCCGGTCGGAAAAATGACTTTTATCCGTTCCATGCCAAATTCGTTCTTCATCTTATTCAGGATGGCTACCATATCCTGCGGGGTAAACAGGTTATAGCGGCTCAGCCCGGAGCCATCGGCCCAGCGGGGTTTTTGCGGCAGATCCTTGAAGTCAGTCTTTAACAACGTATCAATGATCTTTTCATCATTCATCACCCCCAGCAGTTCATTGCTCACCATTAATAAGCTTTGCTCCGCAAAAAAATTATCGCTGCGGTGCATCATAGGTTTGAGCAGGGAGTCGGTGGGTTGGGAGTGGATTACCTTTTTTTGGACGTTTCTCAAAATTGAACCCAGATGAACAGGCATTTTCAAAGTGTCCCCTAATAATTGTGCTTGAAGAAAATTTGGCCGATCACTAGCCATAAAGTCGTTTGTATGAAAAGGAATTACGATTGACTTTTGGGCACCTTGAGTAATTGTATAATCATTTCTTTCTTTCTTCCTAAAAACATCAATCCCACTATATGATTTTAGTTTGAATTCATCTAATACTCCACTATTCTTATTAAAACTTAATTTCCTAAAGAGCTTTGGATACACATTCAGCTCATCTTTGTATAAACTATACTTTACTACATTGCCGTAAAGAGGTATAGAACTTCTCTCTGCCATATAACTAGCTAAATAATCGTTGCTTGTCCAGCCAAATCCAAGATATCCAAAATCATCTTTTTTCTCATCCAGAATTACTGCTCGGAATTTTTTTAGAAACTCTATAATATTCGTGGATGAGTAATCGGGATGTAGAAATGTTGGGTCACCTGATCCATAAACAAAAACAATAGAATCTTCTACTTCATACCTGAGTCCCACCAAACTATCTCCCAAATATTTCATCGCAGCATAACAGGTGGGTATTTTAGTATTACTGGCCGGTACAAAATATTTATCGCCCTGGTAATTGAACCAGTATTTACCAGTAGCGGGTTCGTAAATACTGATACCAACATGGGCAGCTTTGAAAACCGGCTGCTGAAGAACGGTTTCTTTTGCCGAACGGGATAGCTGTTGCTGCACCCCGCAGGAACTGAACAGGTACGAAGTAAGCAATACGAGGTATGTGGCATATCGTTTTAATCCGGTCATAGCGTATCAGTTACAATTGAATGATTTTTTTAGACGCCATGCTTTCCAGCGCCGCATCAATGATCCGCATATTATTGATTCCATCAGCCGGCGGAACCGGGTTGGGACCCTGGCCGGTGAGTGCTTTAAATACATCATCATAATACCCCATATAGTTACCGGGTGTTGACATCGTTTCCTTCCGGATTAACTCCCCGTTTATTTCAGTATGCAATAATCCATCTGCTGCAGCCGGTGCGGGACACCAGCTTTCCAGCGACGGTTTGGTGCCGGCCTGCAATTGTTGTTCCTGCATATCCGAACGTTGTTGCAGGAAACTTCCTTTCATGCCATGGATGGTATAGGCATAAGTTGATTCACGGGCAATACAGGTGGCTTTTAACCGCACCCTTGAACGGTCATAATAAAACAACAATTCAAAATAATCGGGCACGGCCACATCATCCCGCATTTTGACCAGGTCAGCAAATACTGCTTTGGGAAATCCGAATAACTGGATCGCCTGGTCCACCAGGTGCGGACTGAGATCATATATGATACCAGCCCCCCGCATATCACCTTCTTTGTGCGGCTTGCCGCCATACGAGGGACGGTAACGATCATATCGTATCTCCGCTTCTCTTATTTCACCAAGCCATCCTTTTTGTAAGACTTCTTTCACCGCCCTGAAATCACCATCATAACGGCGGTTCTGGTACACACTGATGAATAGTTTATTCTTTTCTGCCAGGGCCGTTAATTCTTCTGCTTCTTTTGTCGTTACTGCAAATGGTTTTTCGATCACCATCTTCTTTCCTGCTTCCAGCACCATCTTTGCCTGTTCATAATGCAGGTAGGTGGGTGTATTCACCACGATCAGCTGTAGTTCTTTATCTGCACAGAGTTCCGCTACAGAACGATACAGTTTGGCGTCCGGGTATCGTTCTTTTGAATCCTGGTTATGCCTTTCCACAATAGCCGCCAGTTCATAGCCCGGGTGTGCCTGGATAAACGGTGCATGAAATAATTTACCGCTCATGCCGTAGGAACAGATGCCGGTTTTAATACCCCCACTCATAGTTTTAAAATTGAAAGTTCACTATTCCCCTAAAGGGGGAGAATTAAAAGCTTCTTTATGCGAACAATCTAAGGTAATGCATAGTTACCGAACGGTGAAGAGTGCGATGCAGTTGATAAAATAAAACTAACTACTTAAAAAATATGCGGGAGAAAGAAGAATTCACTCTCTAAGTTCCCCTTCAGGGGACAGGGGTTAACTCCTCTCCTGTGCCCTTAACCATCGTTCGGGTATTTCGTTACTGCTGGCGAGTAAATAATCTTTATAACTGCAGGCAATGAATTTTTTGTCGGGCAGCTGCATCCACCAGCGGCCTGTTTTCTTGCTTTGTAAAAACACCGTTTCTACTTCGGCAAAAGCCATATGGTATTCGTTGAATGAATCTTTTTCATCCAGTGAAGCTTCTCGTCTGCCGCGGCTGCGCCCATCCAGGATATACCAGAGCATATGGCTAATCTGTTTGGCCGTCAGTTCATCTTTATCATGCTGGACATTGTATCCATAGATACCAATGCTGTTGACATTCGGGCTCATACCGGCATAGCGCAGCAGAACGCAGGCTTCTTCCCCATTAAACCCATTGGGCGAAATGGAATTGGCCGGCACATACGCACTGGCAATAGCCGATATATCAAAAGAGAAAAGATTACTGTTGCGGATCACCGGCTCCATTTCATCAATACTTTCTTTTACATGCCCTACCCGGTAACAATCGAAGCGGAGTTTATCCATTGTTTCCAGCATCCGCGGATGAACAAAATAACTCTGGAAGCCGATATGATTATAATGACGGATATAATTGGGTTCACCGGTCAGCATTTCCATCAGGAAATTCTCATGCCGGAAAGGGGAATCGATATTCAGATCAATGAGTGCATCCACGCAACTGGCTTCTATGGATTTTTTATTACTGTCGTAGGCATGGTACTGCGATAAGGTCAGGTCATGCGAACCGCCCAAAATGATGACCGTTTTCCCGTCATTCATTAATTCGGCGGTCACTGTTTTCAGGGCCGCATAAGAATCTGTAAACAAAGACCCGGCTTTGATATTACCAATATCGGCTACTTTGATATCCGTATGCCAGTAAAATAAATTATAGAAATGCCGGCGGATCACATCGGGAGCATTGCTGTGGCCATGTATCAGCCCGCTGCCTCTTTGCTCGCCGCAACCCACGATCACCAACTGCACTTCATCCAGGTCGGGAAACTCCTCTTCGTACACGGCAATGATCTTTCCCAGCTGCCCATCCTTATAGCCTTCATCCTGCGAGATGGCACTGGTATTAAGCGGGTCTAAAAAATCGGAAATATTGAGGTGGTCTGACATGAATGCAAATCTAAGAGGTAAAAGAGAAAAGGAGAGAAAGAGTTACCAGAAAATGTCCCCCTTGCTCTGTACATATCAACCAAGCGATCCCCTACCCTGGTTATTGAAAACCCTGTGAATACCATCCTTCATCAGGGAAACCTTGAAATTAAGTAGCATCCCATGTTTCAGATTTAAAAGCGAAAGATGGGTACGAACCTGATCAAAAGAGACAGAAGGCAATGGATACAATGTTTTTAATTCCAGTACCAACCTGTCCTCAACCAATAAGTCCAGTTTATAGGCCTTTTCAATGTGGAGTTCTTCATAGTTAATGGGCAGAAGTACCTGCCGTTTTACTTTTAATCCTTTTTTTATCAACTCGTAATATAATAGCTCCTCGTAAACCCTTTCAAAACAACCCGGACCAATCTTCGAGTGAATTTTGATGCTGAGATCAACAACTATCCCGGTTAACTCGTCAATAAGCATCCTTAAAAATAAAACACGGGACAGATTTTACCTATTCTGTACTCTCTTTTTCTTCCTGTCTTTTCAAGGGCTGCCCCTTCCTCATTTTCCCCTTTTGAGCTCTTAGCCTATCTTTGCAGGATGGAACAATTGCTGAACAAGATCGAAGCGTATAAAAGTGAAATTGACAATGCTGCGGCAGCCGATGCCAAAGCTCTGGAAGAATTCCGTATCAAATGGCTGGGCACCAAAGGCATCGTGAAAGAGATCATGGGCGAGATGAAAAATGTAGCTCCCGAAAAGAAAAAAGAAGCCGGCCAGTTACTGAATGAATTTAAACAATATACCGAAGCAAAGTTTGAATTGCTGAAAGAAGCATCCGCTAACGGGCAGTCAGCTGCGGTAGCTTCCATTGATCTTTCTTTACCCGGTGATGTGATGCCGATCGGTTCCCGCCACCCTATCACCCTGATGCGCAACAAGATCGTTTCCATTTTTCAGCGCCTGGGTTTTGCAGTAGCCGAAGGACCGGAGATCGAAGATGACTGGCATAATTTCGGCGCCCTGAATTTACCAGCCCATCATCCTGCCCGTGATATGCAGGATACGTTTTATATCCAGCAAAATCCGGATTGGGTATTGCGTACGCATACCAGCAGTGTGCAGATAAGGGAAATGGAAAAAGGGAATCTGCCGATCCGGATGCTGATGCCGGGCCGTGTATATCGTAACGAGACCATCAGTGCCAGAAGCCATTGTTTTTTTCACCAGGTGGAAGGTTTATATATTGATGAGAATGTTTCCTTCGCCGACCTGAAACAGACATTGTATTTTTTTGTAAAAGAAATGTATGGCAAGGATGTAAAAGTACGTTTCCGCCCTTCTTATTTCCCTTTTACCGAGCCGAGTGCAGAGATGGACGTCAGTTGTTTTATCTGCGGCGGCAGCGGTTGTAATATTTGCAAAAAGACCGGTTGGGTGGAAATATTGGGTTGCGGCATGGTGCATCCGAATGTATTGACCAATTGTGGCATTGATCCGAATAAATATTCCGGCTTTGCCTTTGGTATGGGTATTGAAAGACCGGCGATGCTGAAATACGGTATCAATGATATCCGCTTATTCAGTGAGAATGATGTGCGGTTTTTGAAACAGTTTACCAGTGCGATATAGTTTATTACAGAATATTAAAGAAAAGCCGGTCAATTGACCGGCTTTTTACTTTTCATTAATTATTTACTTTCCGCCTTTTATCCGTTTATAACCAAAGAAAGCAGCAAGAAGAAAGAGCAGCACCGTTAAATAGAACCATGCTGTAAATTCCACACTGATGGAGATATTGGGATCTTTGCCCATGGACTCCTTTCCAAGATCATCCTTAATATCGATCATCAACCCAATTAAGGCAAGCCCGGCAACTGTTCCGGTCAGTAAAGCCCCGACACCGCCTGCTTTATGATTATTCAGCAACGATAATAATAAACCGGCGGCTCCGAATAGTAATGCTGCCAGGGCAAACATATTTGGATCTTTCTTTTCAGACTTATTATTTGTTTTTTGCCGGTCATTTCCAAACCCTTCATCAAAACTATCCAGCAATGAATTATCACCTCCCGGTCCTTTTACATGAAAACCGGTGGCCAGTTCGGCTCCATTTACTTTTTGCAGGGAAGCATCATTACACTTGATATCAATAAACGGCATAAAGAATAATAATATACCGACCACAAAACCAGCCACAGAAGGAATTTTTGTACCGAAGAGGCCCGGTGCCGGTACAGTTTGTTGAGTAGCTTGGTTCGTGTCCATAAAATTAATTGAGTGTTAGAAAATTTATTTCCCGATCACATATTTAAATCCAGCTTCCACGCTGGTATAGCCAAAGTCTTTGACACCCTGCTGAAAACCCAGCAACAGGCTGTTTCTTTTAAATTTTCGTTCCAGTGTAGTTCTGAATACAATGGGTTTATCACCACTTCCTTCAAGATAGCCCAGGTAACCGGCTATATAAGTTTGCAGCCGCCAGTTATTTTTATTCCATTCCAGGCCGCTGCCAAATAAAAAGGCATCATCCTGGTTATGTTTTTCTGATTCTATCTGCCAGGTTAAAAAACCTGCCATACCAATCCATTTCAACGAAGAGTTTTTGAACGGCTTCCCAAATGAAACATCAAAATAATAGCCCGGGCCATCCGTAAAGCGGGCAGCACCAAAACCCGAACCACTGGGAAAGCGGTACCCGATTCTTAAAGCCAGCTCAATGTGCTTCCTCCATTTTTTTAACAGGCGGATATTCGTATTCAGGTGTACTTCTCCGGTTGCTTCATGGTCATCATAAAACTGTGCAAACACATGCCGCTTTGTTTTAATGGCCTGGCTGATCGTATATCTTTCATAGGGCACCCACATCAGGTCAAATGAAATAACATCCTTTACCAACGGGTAATTAGCATACAAGGCCAGGTTTTGTGTATTATCCCCTTTGGAGAAATGCAGGTTGCCGGTTGCTGTAATGGAGAAAACACTGTCAGGACTGCCATTGCCAATTCGTGGAACCGGTAAAGAGTTAGGACCCTGGTAAGCAGGCATGCTGATCATATACCTTGACCAATGGGTGATGCCATCCCAGTTTACCGCCTGTTCCCATAATGTATAGGGCGATTGGGTCTTTGCAGCTGAGCTGAAAAATACAAAAGAAAATACAACCAATAAACAACGGTGCATACCTGTCAAGATTGATTTTAAAGATAATTAAATTGACTTCGCAAAAAAGAAATTTACCTGTTTACCTTTACAGCTATGATCATTCATTCCATTTGTGTTTGCGGCGCCGGTACCATGGGCAGTGGTATTGCACAGGTTGCTGCACAAGCAGGTTTTCATACCATCCTGTATGAATTGAATGAAGCTGTGCTGGAGAAAGCAAAGAGCAGCATTGAAAAAAACCTGCAGTTCTTAGTTGATAAAAACAAGATCAGCGCAGCGGATAAAGAAAAAGTGCAGCAACGAATGGTTTATACCAGCGATATACAAACCTGCCTCACTGATGTATTTATAGAAGCCATCGTGGAAAAGCCGGCTATTAAGATCGGCTTGTTCAACCAGTTGGCAGAGCTCAATCATAGCGATTGCATTTTTGCCAGCAATACTTCTTCCTTATCCATTACCGGCATTGCAGAGAAAGTGATGAGCCCGGAACGGGTTATTGGTATGCACTTCTTTAACCCCGCCCCCTTGATGAAACTGGTGGAAGTGGTCAACACCCGATTTACGAATGAACAAACTACACAGACCATCATTGCCCTCGCCAAAGAAATGGGGAAGGTTCCGGTGCTTTGCAAAGATTCACCGGGTTTTATTGTGAACAGGGTAGCCAGGCCTTATTATATTGAATCGTTGCGGCTGGCAGAAGAGGGTTTTGTTGACTATACACAAATAGATACACTACTGGAAGCCACCGGCTTTAAAATGGGTCCTTTCAAATTAATGGACCTCATTGGTAATGATATCAACTATGCGGTCAGTTGCTCGGTGTATGAACAACTGGGTAACCCGGAAAGACTAAAACCTTCTTATCTCCAAAAAGAAAAAGTAGAGGCCGGCGACCTGGGAAGAAAAACAGGAAAAGGATATTACAGGTATTAATAAAAAGATGATTCATTAAGAGACGCTGATAAAACATTTTTACTTCCATGCAGCATGAATTCAAAACAGAGAGTGCAACACAAGGAGGCATCCTGGTTACAGGTGGCACTGGTTTCCTGGGTTCATATATCATTAAAGCATTGGTGGAAAAAGGGTATACCGTGAGGGCTATCCGCCGGGGTAATAAACTGCCGGGCTGGATCAGTAAAGAGATATTGGATAAAGTAGAATGGGTGGAAGGCGATATCCTGGATGTGGTTTCGCTGGAAGAAGCCATGGAAGGAATTGATACCATTATTCATTCCGCAGCAATTGTTTCGTTTGCAAAAAAGGATCGCAAGAATATGTACCAGGTAAACGTGGAGGGTACGGCCAATGTGGTCAATATGGCGCTGGAACAACAGGTAAAGCGGTTGGTTTATATCAGTTCGGTGGCAGCATTAGGAAGAACAGCCGGCGGCGGGCAAGTAAATGAAGAAAAGAAATGGGAAGAAAGCAAGGTGAATACACACTACGCAAAGAGTAAATACAAAGGGGAGTTAGAAGTATGGAGAGGAATGGCGGAAGGGCTGGATGCTGTTATTTTGAACCCAAGTACCATATTAGGTTATGGTGACTGGCACAGCAGCAGTTGTGCGATCTTTAAAAATGTATACGAAGAATTCAAATGGTACAGCCCGGGCATCAACGGTTTTGTGGATGTGGAAGATGTTGCCAGGGCTGCTGTATTATTAATGGAATCAAACATCACCGAACAACGATACATCGTCAACGGCGATACCTGGCCTTTTCAGCAACTGATGAATACCATGGCGGATCATTTCGGGAAGAAAAGACCGTCCCGTGCCACCACGCCTTTTTTAATTGCCATTGCCTGGCGGCTGGAAAAGATCAAGTCATTTTTTACCGGCAAAAAACCATTGCTGACCAAAGAGAGTGCAAGAGTGGCGCAGAGCAAAACTTATTTTGCCAACGATAAAATACTGAAGGCTTTACCGGGTTTTTCCTTTACCCCGCTGGAGGAAAGTATTAAAAAAGCCTGCAAAAAATACCTTGGCACAGTAAATGCCATGCAACGGTAGTAGTACGGAATGTATCTTTAATCCGCAATCTTTTATCTATGCAAAAACTTCGTTTCTTATTACTGGCCTTATTCACCAGCTTCTCTTTTATCAGTTCTGCTCAATTCACTGTTTACGGCACAGTACTGGATTCAGCCACCCGTGAACCGCTTGGCTCGGCATCGGTCTTTTGCCAGAACACCACATTGGGAACAGCCACTAATAAACAGGGTGAATTCTCGCTGCAATTAAAATCGGGTGGTTATGACCTCATCTTTACTTATACCGGTTATCAAACACAAACGATCCGCATTACCGGTGATGTGACCAAGTTTGAAATACTGATGATCAAAGAAGATAAAAGTCTCGGCGAAGTGGTGATCAAAAGCAGTAATGAAGTAAAAGACGGCTGGGAGAAATACGGCAGCTTCTTTTTAGAGAATTTTGTCGGCTCCACCCCCAATGCTGCCCAATGTGTGCTTCAAAACCCGGAAGTATTGAAATTTTACTTCCTTAAAAAAAGTAATAAGCTGCGGGTACTGGCCACTGAGCCCCTGCAAATCGCTAATAAAGCCCTTGGCTATAATCTTCGCTACCAATTGGACTCCTTTGTTTACTTCTATAACACAGATATTAATTCGTACCGGGGTTATTGCTTGTACAGTGAAATGGAAGGAACAGATAGTTTGCGCAGGGTATGGAGCTCCAACAGGATGAAGGCCTACTACGGTTCCAAGCTCCAGTTCATGAGAAGTTATTATGACAGCACATTGATCGAAGATGGCTGGAATATCGACATGCTGGATGAAACGGATCATACAAAATTCAACAAGGTTAAAAATGTATATGATACATCTGTTTACAGCGAAGTAATACTATATCCCGAAATAACAGTAATGACCAGCCCGGAAGCACCAGACAGTTTACCTGTTCAGAAAGTAATTTTAGATAGCGCCCATGCGACAATGCAGGTTGAATTTTATTATCCCCGTAAAATCAGTGTTACTTATACAAAGAAAAAACCGGAACCGGAGTATATCAAAAAGTTCAAGTTGCCCAAAAACGTAGCAGTGCAGATATCCTATATTGATATGTTAGATGGAATAGCGATTAAAGAGAATGGTTATTACTATGATCAGAAAGACTGGATCAACCAGGGCTACTGGAGCTGGAAGAATATAGCGGACCTGCTGCCCTATGATTATTTGCCGGAGCGCTAATTATTTTTTACCCATTACTTTCTCCCATAATACCGGTATTCTTTTGATCCAGACAAACTCTTTCATTTTCTCCCGGGCATCTTCCACCGGTGAGCCAAAGTAAACTTTACCGCCTGGGATAGAATCCTTGACACCACTTTGTGCATAGACCACTGCATCCTTCCCGATCGTCAGTGTTTTGCTAACCCCCACCTGTCCCCAAAGGATCACATTGTCTTCAATAGTAGTGGCACCGGCAATACCTACCTGTGCAGCAAACAGGCAATTCTTACCAATTACGGTATCGTGCCCGATATGCACCATATTATCCATCTTGGTACCTGCACCAATAATGGTATCACCGCTTACACCCCGGTCAATGGTACAGCCTGCTCCTATCTCCACTCCTTTCTCAATAACAACACGGCCACAACTCAGCATCTTTTTATAATGGATCTCCCGGTTGGTCTTCTTATTATAATAAAAGGCATCGCTGCCGATCACCGTAGCCGCCTGTATCACCACATCATCCCCGATAATACAATGGTCAAGTATGGTCACCCCCGGGTGGATGATACAATTCTTTCCGATACTGACATGATTACCGATATAAGCATTGGGGAAGATCACGGTGCCTTCTCCAACCGTTGATGAATCACTGGTCAGTTTCATTGAAGGTGCAAAGGGCCGGAAATGCTGAACGATTTTTTGATAGGCTTCAAAAGGTTCGTCCACGATCAGTAAAGCTTTCCCTTCGGGGAATTCCACTTTTTTATTGATGATGATAAAACTGGCTGCCGAGTGAATACATTTATCATAGTACTTGGGATGATCCACAAATACAAGATCGCCTTCTTCTACTTTATGTAGCTCATTAATTCCCGTTGCAGCTGCAGTTGTATTACCGGCAAGTTCTGCATTGATCAATGTAGCAATGGTAGTTAGTGGTACAGGTTTGTCAAATCGCATATGCTTGAATTTGGGCAAAGGTAATAAGTGATCATTTGCTGTTCTGCTATTAAAAATGTCGTGTTTTGTCCATTCCGGGGCTTTTTACAGCTTTTACCGGAAAAATATTTTAGTTCCCCCGAAGTACCATTTGAAACAAAATTTATTATTTAAATTTTTACTTATTATACCAATATGCATTCATATCATCAATCACTGTATAAAGATGAGATCGTATGAAACCCTTGCTGTTCAATGGTTGTAAGCATTCACTAAAAAATAAAAAACAAAATGAAAAGGAATGATCACTGTTATTTACTTTCATTTGCAAGAAATACTAACCCGTTTGCAGCCGCCCTTATCCACAGTAATATTTAAAATGTGAATAAAATATTTTGGAAAATTTTTTTGGTTACTCAAAATTCTTTTTAATATTGTGTCGGGAAATTTATTTCCCGTACTTACTAACCCATCTATATAAATGATCCCTCTGGTACTCCGGGGGGATTTTTTATTGAAGCTTGTTTTAAAATTCCTGCTTATTCCTGCTTACTCCTGCTTGTTTCAACTTCTCTTTTACACTATCCCGCTGAGAATACCAGTACAAGTATGGCCCGATAACAATATTTACCCTATTCAATAATTAAGATACCTTTACTGGAATTAAAAAAGATATTCATGCTGAAGTCAATGACCGGTTTTGGAAGAGCCGAAAAAACGGTGGGTGATAAAACGTTCCTGGTTGATATCAAGTCGCTCAATGGGAAACAATTTGAACTATCGTTACGATTGCCCAGCATTTTAAAACCGTTTGAATTTGATATCCGCCGCCTGCTCTCCGAAAAACTGAACCGGGGCAGCGTGGATTGCAATATAAGTTTAAAAGATACCGGCGATGCCAAACCGGTTACGATCAATACCGACCTGGCCAAAGCTTATTATAAACCCCTGGCTGAATTATCGGCCACTTTGAACCTGGACCCCTCCCATATCCTGAGTACCCTGGTGAAGCTGCCGGAAGTCATCACTCCCAGCAGCGAGAAATTAGTAGATAAAGACTGGGAAGATTTTCAAAACGTTTTACATGCTGCTATTGATGACCTGAACCTGCATCGCCTGGATGAAGGCCGGTCATTAGAGGAAGACCTGGTGAACCGTATCAATAATATACTGAAGCAGCAGGAAGAAGTGATCAAACTGGAACCCCTCCGCCAGGTTCGCATCAGGGATGGCATTACCAAACTGCTGGAAGAAAACGTGGGGAAAGAGAATTATGATGGCAACCGCCTGGAGCAGGAACTGATCTATTATATAGAAAAGATCGACATCAGCGAAGAACAGGTGCGCCTCCGGAACCACTGCGATTACTTTAAATCATTGCTGGCAGAAGCGGAGGAATCAAAAGGAAAGAAATTATCCTTTATCCTGCAGGAGATCGGCCGGGAGATCAACACCACCGGCTCCAAAGCCTATGATTCCACCATCCAGAAATGCGTGGTGCTGATGAAAGATGAACTGGAAAAAGCAAAGGAACAAGTGCTGAATGTGCTGTAAGGAAGCCCGTAATTAACCGCCTGCGGGTTTGAGAATTATTTCCTTCTTAATTACTTTTGAAAAAAAATCGTTTGCGTAGTATAACAAACAACAGGGCTTACCTGCTGATGGCTATCAGCTCACTGCTCATA